>CAIWVP010000138.1 GCA_903916195.1 uncultured Verrucomicrobiota bacterium
CCCCGCCAAAGCGGCAGCTCCGCTCTGCTTCGCCGCGCGCACTCCAAGACGCTGGCGCGACCTCGCCGGCCCACTCTCCGAGGATTGGGAAAAAGGGAAAATCCACCTCAGCATCGTTCCGTTGAACCCTCCCACGCCCGGATACCCCACAGGGCTACTGCGAGAAAATTGCGCGTCCCCGGGTTGAGGGGGGGTGAAGCTAAAATAATTACTGTCTTAAAGCGCTAACGGCAGTAAATTCAAGCGCTAACGGCAGTAAAAATTACAGCCACAACGGGGCCGCGCCCCATCGTGAAGACAGAAAATCGACATGACTCGAATCTTTGGCCAGCATTGCCCCCATTGCGCCAAGAGTGTGGCCAAGAATCCCTCGCGTTGCCCGCATTGCGAGCGATGGCTGGACGACAATCCCGAATGGCGACATGCAAGGCGGTTACGCCGGCGGATGGCCATCGGATTGGTCGTGACAGGCGTGGGGCTGATCGTGTTCTGGGTGGTCCGACCTTGACGCCGGCTTACGTGCTATGGACGGGGAGCACGTTTGACGGATTCGTGGCAAACCGGTTAAATCAGTTCCGCCGATGAAGAAGACCTCCGCTGCCAAGCCCGCACCCAAATACCGCCGGATCCTGCTCAAGCTGAGCGGGGAGGCGTTGGGCGGTGACGAAGCAGCGGGAATCTGTCCGGAGGCCGTCCACGACATGGCGCGGCAGATCAAGGAGGTCCACGATCTCGAGGTCGAGGTCGTCATCGTGGTCGGGGGCGGGAACATCTTCCGAGGCTTGGCCGGCAGCGAGCGCGGCATCGAGCGCGCCACGGGCGACTACATGGGCATGTTGGCGACCGTCATCAACGCCCTCGCACTCCAGGACGCCATGGAGAAGCAGGGGGTGCCCACACGGGTGCTCAGCGCCATCACCATGACGCAGATCGCCGAACCGTTCATCCGCCGCCGGGCCGTCCGGCACCTGGAGAAGCGGCGCGTGGTGATCTTCGCCGCCGGCACGGGCAACCCGTTCTTCTCGACCGACACCGCCGCCGCGCTCCGTGCGAACGAGATCAACGCCGAGGTGGTGCTCAAGGCGACCAAGGTCGACGGCATCTACGACAAGGACCCGAAGAAGTTCCCGGACGCAAAGCGTTACGCCACGATCAGCTACGGCGAGGCGCTCGAGAAACGGCTCAAGGTGATGGACGCGGCCGCCTTCGCGCTCTGCCAGGACAACAAGATGCCCATCATCGTGTTCGATTTCTTCAAGGCCCACAACCTGATGCGCGTCGTGATGGGCGAGCCCATCGGCACTGTCGTCACCGGTTGAGAGGCCGTTGGCAGCCCGTTCAAAAACGTCTGCCCTTGTGGGATCCGACACAAGGAGACCCTGATTTACTGAGGAAATCGGAGGGTCCTCACCTAGACGTGGTCGGCCGTTTTGGCGGGATGTCACGAAAGCAGGACAGAGTCGCCGGCCTGTCCCATGCTGCCGTCCGATTTTTCAAACAGCCTGAGGAGCCCCGCCTACCGGATCGACATCCCGCGGTAGGCGGCGGAAAGCTATCCCACCGGACAGAAACCAATCGGTGAGATTGGAAATGGCGGACACGGCGGGTGAGGTGGCGCAGAATGGCAGTCAGCTGTATCGCGGGTTGGCAACCCGCTGGGCGTAGATGTTTCCAGGGCGAACGGATCGCCGCCGCCCTTTCCGCCGCCCCCGGCGACATAGCAGCTACCGGCCTGCGCTACGAGTGCCCGCCACTTCCGATCGCACCCGAAACCGATCTGCGTTTCGAGATGTGCATCGAGAGAACCGCCGAAGCGTCCTGACTCTCGCTCCGAGAAACCGGAGCAATCTCACCGGCGGACAGGAATATCCGGCCCCTGCCGAGGCTGCGGTCGGGCCAAGGGCGAGCTCGATCAGCTGGAACATCGCGCTACCAAGGTCGCAAAATCGGAGAGCCGCATCGCGCGTTGCCCGGGTCTTTTCCGGGTATCTCCATTGCCGGCTTTTCATCACCCGTCCTTCTCCTCATGCTGACCTCATGACCATCGAAGAGATCCTGTTCGAGACCGAAGAGAAGATGCTCAAGACCGAGGAGCACGTCGTCCACCAGTTCACCGGCGTCCGCACCGGCAAGGCCTCCCCCACGCTCGTCGAGAACGTCATGGTCGAGGCCTACGGGTCCATGATGCGGCTCAAGGAACTGGCGACCATCAGCGCGCCGGAGGCGCGGATGCTCATGGTGCAGCCGTTCGACCAGAGCACGATGAAGGCGGTCGAGAAGGCCATCCAATCCTCCGGTCTCGGGCTGAACCCCGCTTCGCAAGGAAAGTTCATCCGCATCGTCCTCCCCGACCTGAGCGCGGAACGTCGCCAAGAGTTCATCAAGATCTGCAAGAAGATGACCGAGGACGGCCGCGTCGCGATCCGTAGCGAACGCCGCGCCGCCATGGACCTGCTCAAGAAGGCCAAGGCCGACGGCACCTCCGAGGACGACGTGAAGGGCGCCGAGACCGACGTGCAGAAGCTGACCGACGGCTACATCGCCAAGCTGGACGGTCATCTCGGGACCAAGGAGATCGAGATCCTCAAGGTCTGAGGCGGAGGCGTGCCGGGACGGTCCCCCGTTCCGGCGGGCCACCCGATGGATGCCGGAGCCGAAGAGGCGCTGCTTCTGCATCCAAGCTTGTGCAGCAGGTAGCAGGAAAATCCGTTGTCGCATCCGGCATCGAGGACCGGACGCTTCATCCCGGGCGGAACAAGCTCGGAAAGGTCGCGGATGATCCGGTGGAACCGGCCCTTTCCTTCCGCAAGATGGGGATCGCGGAACCAAGAGCCTTCAGGATACGGGGCACAAAGATCGAGTCTTGCGTCTTCGAAGGCGGCATCCACCGCACCTCGCCCGTGGAACTCGGCGGTCGGTTCCGAACCCATGCCGGACGCTTAGCCCGCATCCGGCGCACCGGCAAGCGACGCATTGAACGCCACGCAATCGGCATATCGGACGCCGGCCCCGCCGAAGATGTCCAAGGCACTGCCGATGGTCAGGTCGATGCGGCCTTTGCCGAGGCGTTCCGTCAGCTCCAGGTCCGCGAGCGAACGCGCTCCGCCCGCGTAGGTCGTCGGCAATGGTGACCAGACGGCCAGCTTCTCCACGAGATCGCCGTCGATGCCTCGGCACAATCCTTCGACGTCCACCGCGTGGACGAGGAACTCGGCACAATGGTCCGCGAGCATGGCAAACGTCTCTTCCCCGAGGACCAACGAGGTGGGCTTCTGCCAACGGTCGGTGAACACGACGTGTTCGTCGCCGCGCCTGCGGCAGCTCAGGTCGAGCACGAGGCGTTCCTTGCCGATGAGCGCGACGAGCTGCCTGAGCCGCTCCCATTCCAAGCGCCCGTCGCGGAAGACCCAAGAGGTGACGATGACATGCGACGCGCCGGCGTCCAGCCAGGTCCGTGCATTGTCGGCATCGACGCCGCCGCCGAGCTGGAGACCGCCCGGCCAAGCCGCGAGGGCCTCGCGGGCCGCCGCTTCGTTCCCGGGACCGAGCTGGATCACATGCCCGCCGACGAGCGCGTCGCGGTGGTAGAGCTTGGCGAACCATCCGGGCGGTTGCTCGGCCACGAAGTGGGTGGTCACGCCGGCGCCGCTGTCCGTCAACGTGCCGCCGACGATCTGGGTCACGCGGCCGTCGCGGAGGTCGATGCACGGTCGGAACACGGGAGGAAGCTAAACGGCGGACCGCGCCGGCAAAAGCATGGAAAGCATCTGGACCTCCCCACCGGTCGTCGCGGACCTCGGCCCGACCTCAGCCTTGCGGGAGCGTCCGCACCCGTTCGTCGACCCGGGCAGGATCGCCGAGCGCCGCCCGGATGAGGCCGCAGATGACACCGACGTCGCCGACCGAGACCGCGGTGCCGGTCGGGAGGACGACCACCCGCTCCGCGATCCGCTCGGTGTCCGGGAGGAGCAGGCCGGCGTGCGGGAAGAACGACCGGTACGGCTCCATGCGGTGCGCGCCGGGCCAGAAATATTTTCGTGCGAGCACGTTCTCCGCGTGGAGCACCCGGACCAGCGCATCGCGGCAGAGACCGGTCGCCGTCTCGTCGACCTCGACGACGACGTATTGGTGGTTGTTGCGCTCGGTATCGTCGTACCCGACGAGCTTCACTCCGTGCAGGTCGGCCAATCCTTCGGCGTAGGCGGCATGGTTCCGGCGGTTCACTTCGATCACCTCGCCGATGCTCTCGAGGCAGGTCAGGCCCATCGCGGCGCAGGCCTCGGTCATCTTCCCGTTGGTCCCGATGTGGATGACGTTGTCGAAACCGGCGAAGCCGAAATTCGTCATCAGTCGGATCCGGGCCGCGAGCGCATCGTCGTCGGTCGTGATGGCTCCGCCCTCGAACGAGTTGAGGAACTTCGTCGCGTGGAAGCTGAACACTTCCGCGAGTCCGAAACCGCCGATCATGCGCCCGCGGTGCGAGCACCCGAACGCATGGGCGGCATCGAACATCAGCTTGAGCCCGCGGCGACGCGCGATGTCCGAGAGCGCCTCGATGTCGCAGGACCGGCCCCATACGTGCGTGGCAAGGATCCCGGTCGTGCGCGGGGTGATGTGCCGCTCGACCCGGGCCGGGTCGATGTTGTGGGTCGCCGGGTCGATGTCCGCGAACACCGGCGTGATCGCTTGCCACTGGAGGGCGTGGGCTGTGGCCACGAACGTATAGGCGGGCACGATGACCTCGCCCTCCAGGTCCGCCGCGCGGATGGCGATCTCCAATCCGATGGTCGCGTTGCAGACGCAGATGACGTGCTTCACCCCGACGTGCCGGGCGATCTCCTGCTCGAACTCCTTCACCAACGGGCCGTTGTTCGAGAGCCAGCGCCGGTCGAGCATCTGGTCGAAGCGCTCGTACAACCGCTTGCGGTCCCCTAGGTTCGGCCGGCCGACGTGCAGGGGTTCGAGGAACGCGGGCTTCCCGGTGAACACCGCGAGGGCGGGCGGTGAGTTTTTTTCTGCGGCGTGCATGGAGAGCGGTGACAGATTTCAATCCGGTGGCGCCGGCGGCCTGCCCACCGCAGGTCGTCGGCGGCAAGGGCTCTTCCAAGAGCGGGAAACCAAGGCGCACAGTACAAGCGGCTTCCCGGCAAGACAACTTCACCCTCGGGAGCCGCCTCCGCGCCCGGCGCATCTGCAGACCGCGAAGCGCATGGCTCATCTCTCCACCGACTTGTCCTCGACCGGGCCGGAAACCGGCGTGGACTTCCTCGCTGCGGTTTGCCCACCTTGGTCGCATGAGAACCCCGCTGGCCGCTGCGTTCTGTCTTTGCGTCGGTTTCGCCTCGTCACTGCTCCCGGCGCACGCGGCGTTCCGCGCGGGCATCGCGGTGCGGATCGTCACGCCGGAACCGTTGTTGCCCGTGAGCGGCGGCGTCGGCCCGTCGAACCCGGTGAAGGAGAAACGCGGCGAGATCACCGTCCGCGCGATGGTCGTCGAACAAGACGGCACGCGGATCGCTTTCGTGAGCACGGATTTCCTCGGGTTCCCGTCGGTGCTGGGCGATCGCGTGCGCGCCAAGGTGAAGGGGGTCCCGGCGGACCACATCCTCATCGGCGCGACCCATACCCACAGCGCGCCCGACGCGTACTGCTTCCCCGACGGCAAAGGCGGCACGAGCGGCGACCTGGCGTACCTCGGCACGGTCGTCGACAAGGCCGCCGCCGCGATCGACGAGGCCGTCGCCAAGCTCCAACCGGCGACCTTCCGCAGCGCGACCGGCGATGCCCGCGGCCAGATCGCCTACAACTACTATGCCCCCGAGCTCTACGACCCGCGCGTGAACGTGCTCCAGGCCGTCGGTGCCGACGGCAAGCCGCTCGCGACCCTCGTGAACTACGCGGTGCATCCGGAGGTCCTCGGCTCCGACGCCGGCATCTGCTCGCCGGACCTCGTCGGACCGCTCTACGACCGGATCGCCGAGGCCGGCGGCGGCATCGGGATCTTCATGAACTCCGCCCAAGGCGGCATGGTCACCGCTGATAACCGCCTCAAAGGCGGCGGCGAGGCCCGGACCTGGGAAGAATGCCGGCGCATCGGACGCCTGCTCGCCGACGAATCGCTCCGCATCGTGCACGACGCCCCGGTGCAGGCGGAGCCCAAGGTCCGCATCGCGTCCCGGCAGGTGAAGTTCCCGGTCGGATCGCCGCTCCTGCTCGCGATCATGCGTTCCTCTCCGCTCGGATATCCGGCCGACGCCTCCGGCACGGTGTCGACACGGATCGCCTTGGTCTCGCTCGGCACCGCCCAGATCCTCACCATCCCCGGCGAAGCGCTCCCGAACATCGGCTTCTACCTGAAACGGAAGATGCGAGGGGGACAGAACTGTCTCTTCGGCCTCACCAACGACGCGTTCGGCTACATCCTCACCGAGGTCGATTGGCAGAGCTTCAAGCGCTACGACTACGTGAGCCGCACATGCCTCGGCGAGAAGACCGGCGAGATCCTCATCGAAGAGGCGTTGAAGCTGATCGCGGAGAACCCGCCAGCCACGCCCTGAGACCTGGGACCTGGGACCTGGGACCTGGGACCTGAGACCTGGGACGTCTCACGCCTGCTCGTCGTCGGGCGCGTGCCGGTCCGCGCGGTTGCGCGAGGCCTCGACCTTGACGTAGTGCAGGACCACCGGCGCGAAGATCATCCCGGGCAGCCCCATCAGCCGCTCACCCACGACCAAGCCGATCAGTGTGAGCCACATGGGGTTCTTGATCCGGTCGCCGATGATCTTCGAGTTCAGGAAGTACTCCAACTTGTGTAGCACCACGAGGAACACCAGGGCGGCGAACGCGACTTTCGGCGAGATGCTGAAGCCCACGCCGATGATCAGCGTGTTGCTCATCAGGTTTCCGACGATCGGCAAAAGCCCGAGCAGGAACGTGAGCGCCACGATCACCGGCACGTACGGGTAGCCGTTCCAGAGCAGGAACCCGGAGGTCATCGCCGTGTTGATGGCCGAGATCAGGATCTGCGCGCCGATGACCGTGGAGAAGCTGCGGAAGAAGGTGATCGCCCGCAGCGCCAGTTCGCGGCTCACCGTCGCGTAGAGGCTTCCCCGCACGGCGTGCGGATCGCCCTCCATGATGAACTTCGAGTTGAGGAACAGGCTCGCCGCTGCGACGAGCCCGATGAAGAACGAGGCGATCTCGAACACCGCGCCCCGGGCATAGGTCCCGATGTTGGCGACCTTCGTCTGAACCCACGCCAGCGCGAGCGGCTTGAGGCTGGCGTAATCGGTGAACGGCAGGTCGAGCCCCTTGCGCTCGGCGTACTCGACCACTGCCGGGATGGTCGTCTCCGCGATCTTGGGCAAGGTCACGTAGGCCGCTTTGGAGAAGTACCCGAGCCCGACCACGATCGTCGTCGCCAAGAGCACGTAGAGCAGAAGCGCCAGCCACTTGCGTCCGTCCCACAGGAAAAGCCGCAGCGCGAAGAACCCGAACAGCGCCGTGAGCACCAACGTCGCCAGGTGCAGCCACCCGATGAGGACGAGGACGACCAGCATGATCGCGTACGAGATGCGGGCGGACCGGCTGGCAGCGCCAGGGCGTCGGTGGGAGGAGGTCGTCATGTGCTGAGATCGGGCCGCCGATACCTTGGATGCTCCCGCCCGCTTGCACAACCCGCCGCCTGCATCACTCCGCTGATCATCCTAGGAGAGCGGCGGTGGGACGTGATGGTGATGATGGAACAGCGTCGCGCGCTTACGGTACAGATACGCCACGATGAAGGCGTTGATCAGCATCACCAGCAGCAGCCCCACATGGAACTTGTGCGATAGCTCGAAGACCTCGATCGGGATGAAGAACGCCGACTGCCCGATCACCAGCCATCCGGCCCATTGCGCTCGGAAAGAGAGGCCGATGCCCTCGACCGAGGCCAGCATCCCGTACAGCAACGAGCCCGACGCCAGCCAGAGCATCGACGACGGCGTCACCTTCGACAGGTTCTCCGCCATGTCGGCGAAGAACTTCTGCTCCGGGTCCAGGTGGAACAGGTCCAGCACCCGGTGCAGCTCGAACGGGAGATCGTTGTCCGAGAGCGTGTACAGCCCCAGCGCGGCCGAAAAGAAGAAGGCCCCCTTGAGCAGCTTGAACGCGATGATCGCGTAGAGTGCCGGGGCCTTCGGAAGTTTCTCGGGCATCAGCGCACCTTGGGCAACAGAAGGCCGGCGAGGTCCTTGATCGCCACGCGCGTCTGTTGCTGCGTGTCGCGGTCACGCAACGTCACGGTGTCGAGCAGTTCCGGTTTTTCGCCCAACGTGTCGAAGTCGATGGTCAACCCGAACGGCGTGCCCGCCTCGTCCTGCCGAGCGTAGCGGCGGCCGATGGCCCCGCCGTCGTCGTAGAAGACCGTCATGTGCGGCCGCAACAGGTCGCGGACCTCCTTTGCCTTGGCCACCAGTTCCGGTTTGTTCTTGAGGAGCGGGAAGATACCGACCTTCACCGGCGCGATGCGCGGATGGAATTTCATCACCACGCGGGTCTCGGTCTTGCCCTTCTCGTCGGTGGTGGTGAGCTCGCTGTATGCGTCGGCGAGCAGCGCGAGGATCAGGCGGTCGACACCCGCCGACGGCTCGATGACGTGCGGGATGTACTGGCCCTTGGCCAGCTTGTCGAAATACACGGTCGCCTCGGCCTCGGCCTGCTGGGCCGCCTCGGTCTCGTCGGCACCCTTCTTGAGGAAGGCCGCGGTCTTGCCGAGGACGAACTTGGCGCGCATCGACGCCTTCTTGGCCTCGTCGAGCTTGCCCCACGCGGCGCGCAGCTCCTCGTCGAACACGCCCATCGGCTTGCCCGAATGCTTCTCGTGCTGCGACAGGTCGAAGTCCCCGCGCGCGGCGATGCCCTCGAGCTCCTGCGTGCCGAACGGGAACTTGTACAGGATGTCCACGCAGGCGCGGGCGTAGTGCGCCAGCTCCTCGGGCTTCTGCCAGTACTCCTCGAAGCGGTCGCGCGTCAGGCCGATCCCTTCGTAGAAGCGGATGCGCTGCTCGACCCAGTATTTGTGCCAGACCTCCCAGCCCCAATCCGCCTGCGGTTCGCCCTGCCACGCGTTGTCCGACGCCTTGGCGACGGAACCCGCCAGCGCCTCGACCGCCTCGTCGGGCTTGATGAAGAACTCCAGCTCCATCTGCTCGAACTCGCGCGAGCGGAAGATGAAGTTGCGCGGCGTGACCTCGTTGCGGAACGCCTTGCCCATCTGCCCGATGCCGAACGGCACCTTCTGCCGTGCCGTCTCGTGGACGTTCTTGAACTGCGCGAAGATGGCCTGCGCCGTCTCGGGACGGAGGTAGCACACGTTGTCGTCGGATTCGACGGGCCCGTAGTGCGACTTGAACATCAGGTTGAACGGGCGCGGCGCCGTCAACTCGCCACCGCAATGCGGGCACGGCGTCTGGAGGCCGGTGGCGCCCACCTGCTCCGTGGCGAGATATTGATAGAGTTCCTTGGTCGTCAGGCGCGTCGCGTCGGGCGCGTCCACGCGCGCCGCCAAGAACGAGAGGGTGACCTCGGGGTTGCGGACCAGCGCAAGGTTCGGGGCCAGGTGCTTGCCCTTGCCTTTGGCCCAAGCGAGCAGGGCCGGACTTTCCACGAGGCCGTCCGGACAGATCTCCGCGATGGCCTGGGCCCAAGCGTTCTCCGGGATCATCTCCCAGACCTGGTCGAAACGGACGAGCTTCTTGCAGTGCTTACAAGTGCTCATCGGATCCGCGAACGTGGCGACATGTCCCGACGCCTCCCAGATCTTGGGATGCATGATGATGGTCGCCTCGAGGCCGGCGACGTCGTCGCGATGGTGGACGATGGTCTTCCACCAGGCGTCCTTCACGTTGCGCTTCAGCTCCGCGCCGAGCTGGCCGTAATCCCAGAAGCCGTTGATCCCGCCGTAGATCTCCGACGACTGGAAGACGAACCCGCGACGCTTGCAGAGGCTGACGATCTTCTCCATCAGCACGTTTTCTTTCGGCTCGGACATAGAATGAGGACGCAGAGCTTCGGTTTCGACCGTCCGGGTGTCAACGCCGCCGCGCCCGGCGGACCGACTTCCGCGTTGTCCCGTCCATCGCCGGACGCCATCCTCGCGTCATGTCGTCGCCCTATTCGTCCCGTTACTACGAAGGTCTGAAGGAGGATTCCGCCGCCTCGGCCCGCGAGACGGTGCCGCTGGTCCTGCGCCTGTTCCCGAGCCGGACGGTCGTCGATGTCGGCTGCGGTTCCGGTACCTGGACCCAGGCCTATGCCGGCGCCGGCTGCGACGTGCTGGGGATCGACGGCGACATCGTGCGGACGGAGCAGCTGCTCTTCCCGGCCGACCAGTTTCGCCGAGCGGACCTCGCCGTGCCGCTGCGTCTCGACCGCCGGTTCGATCTGGTGAACTGCCTGGAAGTCGCCGAGCACCTGGCGCCCTCGCGGGGCGAGAGCTTCGTCGCCGACCTCTGCCGTCTCGGCGATGTCGTGTTCTTCTCCGCGGCCGTGCCCGGTCAAGGCGGCACCCACCACGTGAACGAACAGTGGCCGAGCTATTGGATCGCGTTCTTCCGCGCCCAAGGTTTCGTGCCGCTGGATTGCCTGCGGCACCGGATCTGGCAGAACGACAAGGTCGCCTGGTGGTACGTGCAGAACGCTTTCGCCTTCGTGAAGGGGTCGCGCCTCGCGGATTTCCCCGAAGCGGTCGCCGAGGACCGTCCATGGCCGACCGATCTCGTGCATCCGCGCGCCTACGTGCGCGCCACCGTGGCCAGCGAGATGTCGCCGCGCATGTTGAAGGAGGTCGCCAAGGCGCTGCCGCATTTCCCGGCCAAGGTGCTCAAGCACCTCCGCGGCGGCTGATCCCGACGGATCGATGCCGGCTCTGCCATGGCGGGCCGGTCACTTCTTCCGCGCGACGACGAACGCGTTGAACATCGCGTAGCGCAACGGCGTGGCGTTGAGAACCGCCTCGACCAGCGGGGCCACCACGCGGTCGGTGCAGGACACCGTCTCCACGACGCAACCGTTCCGTTGGAGGAAGAAGGCCATGTCGAGACCGTTGGTGCAGACGATCGCGTCGTCGTCCGGCGTGAACGGCGTCTTGATGATCGGCGTCATCCGCTCGAAGCGGACCGCCTCCGGACACGCACGCATCTTCCGGCGCCGTTCGGCCAGCGCGCGGAAGTTCCTCCATTTGTTGCCGAGCCCGCGCATGCGCGGATGGTAATCACGCCAGCCGATCGCGCGGAGGAAGTTGGGCGAGCTGAGCACGATCTTGCCGCCCGGCGCGGTCACCCGCACGACGTCGGCGATGAAATCTTCCGGTGCCTCTACGTGCTCGAGCACGTTCAGCGCGCCGACGCCGGCGAAATGGCGGTCGGGGAACGGCAGGCGCTTGCCGTCGTACCAGAGACAGCGGTCGGTGTGGGCACGGGATTTGGCGATGTTGGCCTCGGCGACGTCGACGCCCCATGCGTCGACACCGTCGGCCGCGAGCTGGGCGACGACCTGGCCGACGCCGCAGCCGACATCCAGCACACGACCGCCGGTGACCTCAGGCCGGAGCGCGGCGGTGAACTTCGCGTAGAACGCGGCGTCCCAGTTCGCGAGGATCTCGGCATAGGCCGTGTCGTCGCGCACGCGGTCGAGATGGCTGGTCTGTCCGGACATATCAGCGTTCCTTGGATCGGGATACCACGAGCAAGCCCGTGCAGCCGAGCCCCGCGATGATCGCCGACAGGCTCACCCACAACGTCCCGCTCGGCGGCGTGAACCGGAACTCGACCGCGTGCTCGCCCGCCGGCACCGCCACGCCGCGCATCAGGAAGTTCGCGCGCAACAGCTCGGCCGGCGCGCCGTCGACCGTCACGTGCCAATCTGGATGCCACCGGTCGTTGAGCAGCAGCACGCCGGGCGCAGCGGACTTCGTCTTCAGAACGACGTGCTTCGGCGCATAGCTCGTGAAGCCGACCTCGCCCGGAGCCGCATCCGATGCCGCGCCGACCCCGGACGGATCCGCCGCGAGCACGACGCTCCGGGCCGGGTCGAACGCCGGCGACCGCAGCCGGTCGAGCATCGCCGTGTCGTTGGTGACGGTCTCCCAGCGCGTGTAGAGCTTGGCCCGCGGCAAGGCCCCGGTGAACTCGAGCACCGCGAGCGGGCCCTTTTCGGACGGCATCGCCGTGATGAGCTGCACGGCGTCCGCGACGGGCAGCGAGGTCGACGGCGGGGGCTGGCCGGGCTTGAGCCCGAGCGTGTAGGGAAGCTTCACGCGGAAGCGTTTCTGCACGGGATCGAACAGGTCGTTGAACGCATCGATGCCGCTGCTGATGCCGAGCTGGTAACGCGTGTTCGACAGCTCCCAGAGGCGGGTGACCAAGAAGAGGTTCGTCCGCGCCGCGGGGATCATGGACCGGACCTGGACCGCTTGCTCCGGCGCCAAGCGGTCCATCTGGGGCCCGACGGCCGCGAGCTGCGAGGCCAGGCCGAAGTTCGGCGGCGTGAAGGCGGCGAGATACGCGGCCTCCATCTCCGGCGTGCGGGGCATCTGGTCGATGTCGAGCGACTGGATGTTGTAGTATTGGAAATGGTGCTCCAGCCATTCCTTGTGGAGATAGGGGAAGTAGGGGAACTCCTGCGGCGAGTAGACCAGTTGTCCGCCGCCGAGCCGCGGATGCACGAACGCTGTCACGCGATGTTCCCACGGCCGTTCCTTGAGCAGGTCGATCACCGGGTTGCTCTGGTAGCGGACCTGGTAGTCGTAGTGCTTCACCCAAGGCGCGTTCGCCCGGAGAAGGTCGATGACCAGGATCGCGCCAAGCAGGATCCATCCCGCTTTCGCGTGTGTCCCGCCGAACCCACCGACGACCGCCAGCGCGACCACACCGACCGACGCCGCCAAGAATGCGACCGCGATCCAGACCTCCCCGATGCTGAAAGCGGCAGTGGCCGGTTCGCCCTGCCCGAACGGGATGGTCGCCAGATACCGCGTGAGCTGCGGCGCGCGGCTGGCGTAGACCGCCGCGCCGACGACCGCGAGGGCGAGCAGCGCGCCGGAGAGGGCGATCCAAACCTTCTCACCGGACGGGGCCGCCGAACGCCAGACTTTGATCTGGTCCCCCAATCGGCTGCGCCGTGGCCGGTCTGCCGCGAACGACGTCCGGGCCAGTGCCTCGAGCCCGTAGGCGAAGAGGATCCAGAGCGCGAGGTTCATCCCGTGCAGGAACTTCATCGGGAACCGGATGGTCGAAGCGTAGGGGAGCGAGAAGAAGAACGGGTAGAACGGCGCGAACTTGCCGTAGGCCAGCAGCAGCGACCCGAGCGCGATCGCCGCCCAGAACCAGACGAACCGCCGCTCGGCCACGGTGAACGGCGAGCGCTCCTTGCGCAGCGAGGTCACGAAAGCGAACGCGCCGACCAGCAGCACCAGCACGCCGACATATTCACCGGAGCCGCTGAAACGGTTCTGCGGGGTGCCGTCGCTGGAGCCGACGCTGCCCCAGTAGGCGGAGCCTCCGGGAGAATCCATCCGGTACCCGAACAACCCGGGGACCGCGATGCGCGGCGTCTCGATGATGGGGAAGCTCCCGAAGGTGGCGAATTCCCAGCGCTTCTCGCGCGAGGCGTCGTCCTGCTGCATGCCGGCGACGCCCTTGATCTGGGTGCCGACCAGCGACGAGAGCGAATGGGCCGCGATCCAAGCGGCGCACACCGCGACGATGGCGAGCCGGGCGCCGCCTTGGACCGTTTTGCCGGCCGAGATCCCGGGCTCCGCGAACACCTGCCACACGGCGAACGCCGCCACGTACAAGCTGAGGAGCGCGCCGACGTCGGCGCCTTCGATGACGTTCAGGCCGACGCAGAGCCCTGCGAGCAGCACCCGGAGCCACCCTTTCCATCCAGAGCCCGAGCTGCCAAGCAGCAGACCGAGCGCGGCCAACGTGCAGGCCAGCGCGATGGCCTTCGGCGGCAAGCCCCAGCAAGCGTAGGAAAGCGGGTTGCTGCTCATTGCCGCCGCGCCCGCAACCAGCGCGCCAACAGCCGGGTGGAAACCGGCACGCCGGGTGAAGAACCATGCGGACAAGCCGAGAAAAATCAGCGCGAGCGGCGCGTAGCACTTCGCGAACAACACCGGGCTGCCCAACGCGACGAACAGGCCCGAGGTGAAAGCCGGTTGTGCACATAGCTCTTGGCTGCCCACCCAGTTCGAAGGACGCCACAAGCCGGTGAAGTTGTGCAGCGCGGTATCCGCTTGGGACATCAGTAGGCCAAGCGGGCCGTCATTGGAGAACAAGACCTCAGATGGCACGAAGCTTTCACGGAAAAGCCACAGCACGGGCAGCACGAGGACGATGACCAGCCAACCAGTCGTGCGTTTCCAAGGATGGTGCGGAGTAACGTTCATGCAGACAGGTGGGCGTTGGAGATCAGCTCAGCAGCCCGGCTGGGACGCCCGGACAGGCGGCGCATCGCATCACGCACCCGCACCGCCGTCCAGCCAAGCGCAGTCGCCGGGACCCCCACCAACTCAAGCCGCTTGCGCCGGATATCGGCGACATAGGACGGCCGGAGTAGTTGCATCATATCAATCTTCACCTGTATGCGCGCAGCGTGCAGGCAGCGGAACCGGAGCCGGCGGACCGCGCGCGCCAACCGGGGTCCCTTCATCCAGCCGGACACCATCTGGGTGACCCTCCACTCGTCCACGACGAAGTGCTGTAGATCATACATATTCCGGCTCGATGCGTTGAACGGATGCAACCGGTATTGGCAAAGGAACTCCGCCACCTCGACGACCTCACCGGTCAACGTCGCCCATTCGGCGAGGAACAGCGCGTCCGCGACCTGCGGAAAGTCGCGGAACAGGCACGCTGGCGGTTGGAAGTCGGTCTTCAGCACGACTCCGGGGAGGAGCACAGTGGAGAGCTCCGCCTGCGGCACCAGGAAATCGTTCAGCGGCACCCGCCGGGCCGGGCCGGTCGGACGCTGCTGGTGCCGGCCGATCACCTCGCCGGTCTGCGAGATGTTCTCGTTGAACGAATAACCAAGGCCACGACCCTTCATGGTAGTCATCGCGCTCCGTAGTTTAGCGTAGAACTCAGGTTTCACCAGATCGTCCGCCATCAGTAGATGGAGGAAGCGCGTCTCTGAGGAGAGCGATAGGCAGCGGTTAAGGTTGCCGACACCGCCTATATTTTCCCCATTGCGGCGCAGCTCGCAATGCAGACCGGGGAAGTTAGCGACAACCTCAGCCGTGCGGTCGGTCGAACCGTTGTCGAACACCACGACGCGATCGGGCCGTTGAGTCTGCGCGGCGATGCAATCCAGCGTCGCGGGCAAGAAGCGTTCGCCGTTGTGAACGGGGATGACGGTGATGAGTTCCGTCATAAGCTGGATGGCGACGATAGACCAGGCGCGTGCCCCCGGCCGACCGATGTGCAATGGCGCTCGCTCGCCCATGCTCGCCGCAGAGCAAGGCCGGTCGATGAAGCACGGAACAGTCTCGCCATCCTGTTGGCTCTAGGGGCCGCCATCAGAGCCCTCCAGACTTGTCCAAACCTGCCGCGAACCATATCCGATGTCTCCGCCGCATCATCTTCAACGAAGAGACCTTCTCCGCGGGCCACAATGTCGCGGCAAGCATTCATTCTTTGAAAAAAACAGCTTGTTTCACGGTGGGATGAGCCGGATCAGATGGCTTCAAAACCGGCGCCGTAAAAATGCCCCCGGCCAATAGGTCACCCGTTCGGTGATGGTGCCCTCGTTGAACAAGAAGGGTGGCTCGACCAAAGCGAACTCCGGATGCCGTCCCGCAAACTCAACCGCCGCCTGTTTGGGGTTGTTCCATGTCCAGTCGGCTTGGGTCCGCGGAGCTCCCACTACCTCTCCCATGATACCGTCCATCGCGACGATGTAAGAACCGGGGCTGACCAAGGGTGCATAGGCCTCCAGTTCTGCCAGAACGTGTTCCTTGGTGTGGCAGGAATCGAGCATCACAATCACTCGTTCACCGGGACGGGGCAACGCCTTCACTCGGGCGGCCACTTCCGGCGCGATGGAACTGCCCTCCACCAACGTGATCCAAGATGCCAAGAAATGCTCCTCGATGGCCTTGCGGTTGTGCGGACGGATCTCGATATCGATGCCCACCACTCTGCCCTTTCCCATCGCCTTGCACAGCGATGCATAGAAGATCAGCGAACCGCCATGTGCCACGCCGGTTTCGATGATCACATCGGGTTGGACCGCAAAAACGACCTCTTGGATCCGCATCATGTCCTCCGGCAACTGGATCATCGGCCTGCCAAGCCAACTGAATCCATAGACATATTTGGTGTCCCAGCCGCTGCGCAGCCAGAGTTGTGAAAGCAGACGGAAACCTTCCGGCGTACCCAAGCCGACCTCTTGGACCTGCCCTTCCCGTTCGATTTGGATGAGACCGGTCTGCTGGTTGATGTGGATCATCTAGATAGGGTGTCGGGTTGCGCGGGCGATAGCAAATGGACGAGGGACGGAGAACCGAGCCCGACGCCGAGGCTGGGATCCTCAATCCAGACGGTCTTGCCCGGGGTCTCGGAGCGGCGTAGCGGGACGCGAAATTGCTCAACGAACCCTAGTTTGACGTAAAAGGCCAAAGCGGGATTGTCCGAACGGACTCGGACTCCCAGTTGGGCCAACCCGAGCGCAAGGCGGGCCCAAGACAGCAGGACCCGCAATGCGTCGCTCATGACTCCGGGTTCCGCCAGACCGCCACGGACAATCGCATCAGCCTCGCCGTAGCCCTTGTCCCAATCGATGAAAGCGAGGCCCATGTAACCAAAAGTCTTCCCGTCCGGGGCATCCAACATGAAGAGGATCTTGCTATCAGTCGGGCCGATCGTGTCGGACAGCCATCGTTCGGTCTGGCCGTTGGTCGCGATGAACTCGGTGAGGAACGCCGTGACGAACCGGTTGCGCCACTCGGTCAGACATCGGACATCATCGGTCCTGATGCGGCCGGGTTGAGTGGCGACCACTCTGAGAAATGCCTTCGGCGGCCGGCCAACGAGGAGACCGACTTGCGGGCCAGAATGGCCGGCCCCAGCCTTTAGCGCGCACAACAAGCTTCGGCCATCGGCAAGCGCGGTGGCGCTGGAACTCATGCGAAGAACGCCTTCACCCCGTCGATGACCCGTTGCTGCACCTGGTCGGGCATCTTGGAATGCAGCGGCAACGACAGCACTTCATGGCCGACCTGGTCCGTCACCGCCAGGGCGCTGCGACGGCAGTCCCGGAAAAGCGTGAACCAATGGCCCGGCTGCCAGTGGATCCCCGTGTCGATGCCCCGTTCCGCAAGAAAAATGCGCAGGGCGTCCCGTCGAGCGGCGGGGACGCGGATATAGTAGAGGAACGGCGTGATGTCGTCGAAATCGGTCTTGGGCACGACCACGTCGCTCAGTTGCCCCAACTCGGCGTTGTAGCGCTTACAGGACGCCCGTCGTGTCTCAGAGATGATGGGCAACTTGGCCAGTTGAGCCAGGCCCAACGCGCCGTGCAGGTTGGCCAAATGGTAGCGAAACCCAAGCTGCTGCACGTCGTAAGTCCAGGCGCGCTGGTTCTGATACATCACCGAAGCCGGTTGCCCCATGCCGATCAGGCGCATCTCATGCAGCCGCCGGACTTCCTCCTCGGTCCGGACGATCAACATGCCGCCGTCGATGCAGGTGATGGTCTTGACCGGGTCGAAGCTGAACATCGTGATGTCCGAAAAACTTCCGACCATCTTTCCACGGTGTTTGGATCCCAGCGCGTGGGCTCCATCGTGCAGAACGCGAAGACCATGGCGTTCTGCAAAGACGGCGACCGCATCGTGGTCACAAAGGACACAGTCGTAATCCATGACGATGATCGCTTTCGTCCGCGGACCGACGAGCGATTCGGCGTCGGCCAGATCAACGCACAGGGTGACCGGATCGATGTCGCAAAACACCGGCTTCGCTCCGGTGGCAAGGATGGCCTGGAAATCCGCGATGTTGTTGAAGGCAGGGGTGATGACCTCATCACCTGGGCCCACCCCGATCAACAGCAATCCGAGATGGAGGGCAGCGTGCCCTGTGCTCACCGCCACCGCGTGCCGATCCTTCGCCCCCAGCACCCCGAGCATCGCCTGCTCGAAGTCACCGACATACTTGCCCATTCCGAGCCACCCCATCCGCAGGGCCTCTTCGGCAGCATTTAGCTCCTCTGCCTCGAGAAGAGGCTTGAACACAGGTATCTTTTCCATCGCGTGTGATGCACTTCCAAATCGGACAACGACTCTCGGCGGCCGTGAAGCTGCTTCCCCTGCTTCAATGCCGAATCACGGTAATGCGACCTTCAATCCCGCCACAAGAAAACAACGGGGGCAGTCACTGGATGCCGGCGCCGGCCGAGAAAATCCGATGGCTGACTCGAAGTTCGGCAAGGCTGGGTAACCCTCGGTCGCGCTCCGAGAGGAACGGATCCGGCAAAGGCCAGGCGATGCCGACTTCCGGGGCATCCCAGCGCAGCCCTCGCGCGAGTTCCGGGACGTACGATTCGCCCATCATGTACGCGACTTCGCTGCCATCCGCGAGACACTGGAAGCCGTGGGCAAATCCTCCGGGGATGTAGAGCTGGCGGCCGTTGTCGGCGGTCAGCTCGAAGGCTTCCCATCGGCCGTAGGTCGGCGACTTCGGCCGGACGTCCACCACGACGTCCCAGATCGCGCCTGCCGAGCAACGGACGAGCTTCACCTCCGGTCTTGGATCCGCCTGCCAGTGCATGCCGCGCACCATCCCTCGGCGGAGCGTCCGGGTGAGGTTCGTCTGCGGCCAGTGCGTCCCCAGGCCGCGCGCAGCGAACTCCTGCTCGCAGTAGGTGCGGGCGAAGAACCCCCGGTCGTCCGACCGCGGTTCGAGTTCGATCAGCCACACTCCGGATAGATCCGACGGGATGAAGCGCATGGTGGTTTTGATGACGGCCCGCTCCGGGACGGAACCGCGGCGTCAGACGACGCGTACCTCTGGCAGGGGCACGATGAACTTGCCGCCGGCGTCGCGATAGGCCTGTTGCTGCTTCAGGATCTCGGCCGCGAAGTTCCACGTGAGCAGCAGGGCGAAGTCGGGCCGCCGTCGGAGCAGTTCGTCCGGTCCGACGATGGGGAGATGGCTGCCCGGGGTCAGCCGGCCTTGCTTCGCCGTGCTGCGGTCCGCGACAAAATCAAGGGTCTCCCGGCCGATCCCGTAGAAGTTCAGCAACGTGCTCCCCTTCGCCGATGCGCCGTACGCCGCAATCGACCGGCCTTCGGCCTTGAGACGGCGGAGCAGCTCCAGCAGGTCGTCGCGGATACCGCGGACCCGGTGGCCGAAATCGTCGTAGTAACGGGTGGACGCGACGCCTTTCGCCTTCTCTTCGGAAAGCAAGGCGGCCACTCGCGATGACGGTCCGGGATCGGGACGTAGGGCAGGCTTTCCAGCCTGCCGGTCCACGGGACTTTCCAGTCCCGTGTCCGTCCGGGCGGCTTGAAAGCCGCCCGGACCGGCAGACAGGACTGTCTGCCCTACGACGGACCGGTCCGCAGCCATGTCCGGGTCGAGACAAGAAGACGCCTCCATCGACGCCGGGCGTTGGACGTCGGGTGCTGGGCGTTGCTCCGCATGCCGCGCGAACAGTCGCAGCGATCCGCCGTGGATCTTCAGCCGCTCCACATCGAAGATCTCCAGACCGTGACGCGCGAAGAGCGGCACCAGCGCCGTCACCGTGAAATAGAACACGTGCTCGTGGTAGACGGTGTCGAACTCGACGTGCTCCACGAGGTCGCAACCGTAGGGGAACTCGAGGGCGATCCGACCGCCCGGCTTCAGCAACGCGGCGAGACCGGCGACGAAGCCGTTGATGTCCGGCACGTGGGCGAAGACGTTGTTGCCGAGGATGAGGTCCGCCTGCCGGCCCTGCGCCGCCAGTTCCGCGGCGAGCTCGCGTCCGAAGAACCGCGAGAGGGTCGGGACACCGGCGGCCACGGCGACCTTGGCGATGTTCGCGGCCGGTTCGATGCCGAGGCACGGCACGCCGGCGGCGACGAAGTTCTTCAGCAGATAGCCGTCGTTGCTGGCGATCTCGACCACGAAGCTCTCGGGTCCGAGGTCCCCGTCGCGGAGATGGGTGGCCGCGGCCTCCGCCGCATGCCGCAGCAAGGCATCGCTGAACGACGAGAAGTAGAGGTACTCGCTGAAGAGCTCCACGGGCGGGACGATATCGGTGATCTGCAGCAGCCAGCACCCTTCGCAGAGCGCGACCCGCAGCGGGAACCGCGGCTCCGGTTTCGCGAGGTCGGCCTCCGAGAGAAGGTTGTTAGCGAGGGGCTGCAGGCCGAGGTCGAGGACCGACCGGCCATGGGAGGAACCGCAGGAGCGGCAGAGGAAAGTGTTCATGCGGCGGAGGGTGCGGCCCAAGCCAAGGACGCTTCGCGGGCGGACTCCGTGTAATCGCGGATCTGCGCCCGGGTCAACGAGGCGATGTGGGCCGGCGCCGGGTCCTCGTGCGCGCTGCGGTACCACGAGACCGTGGCGGCGACGCCTTCCGAGAACATCCACGCCGGTGCCCAACCGAGCATCGCGTGCGCTTTGTCGGTCGCGAGCTGCAACCGGCCGGCCTCATGGACGGCCCCCGGCAGCGTGTGGTCCTCCCATGTGCCCGGCCAGTGGCGCAACACTTCGGCGACCAGCTCCTCCACGGTGCGGTCGGCGTCGTGGGAAGGCCCGAAATTGAAGGCGCCGGCGTGGATCTCCGAAGCGGCGAGCCGCGCGGCGAGCCAAAGGTAGCCGCTCAACGGTTCGAGCACATGCTGCCATGGCCGTGTCGCGCGCCGGTTGCGGACCATGACCGGGCGTCCCGCCGCCAAGGCGCGGACGCTGTCCGGCACGATGCGGTCGATCGCCCAATCACCGCCGCCGATCACGTTGCCCGCTCTCACGCTGGCGACCCGCACCGGATGCCCGGTGAAGAAAGACCTCCGATACGACGCGATCGCGATCTCCGCCGCGGCTTTGCTGGCGCTGTACGGGTCGTGTCCGCCCAAGGGGTCTTCCTCGCGGTAGCCGTAGAGCCATTCACGGTTCTCGTAGCACTTGTCGGTGGTGACGCAGATGACGGAGCAGGGATGCGTCGTCGACCTCAACGCATCGAGGACCCGGATGGTCCCGAGCACGTTCACGTCGAAGGTCCCCACCGGATCCGCATACGAAGCACGCACGAGCGGCTGCGCGGCCAGATGGAAGACGAAGTCCGGCCGGCACGCTTCGACCGTCGCGCGCAGGGCGACGGGATCGCGGATATCCCCGACGATCTCGCGCAGACGGCCTGACAATCCGAGCTGACCATGCAGGGAAGGTGTCGTGGGGCTCGGAAGAGAGAATCCGGTGACGTCGGCACCAAGCAAGAGGAGCCACTCGGAAAGCCATGCGCCTTTGAATCCCGTGTGTCCGGTGACCAGGACGCGCTTGCCCGCGAAAACGTTGCCGAAGGCCGGATCCATACCCATCACGCCTTCCATGGGGCATTTCCCGAGCGCCACATCTGGTCGAGCATCTGCTGCTCACGGTAGGTGTCCATGCACTGCCAGAAGCCGTCATGGCAGTAGGCCTTGAGCTGGCCCTCGCGAGTGAGCCATTCCAGGGGCCCGCGCTCGAAGACACACGTGTCGGAGTCGTCGAGGTATGCCGCCACCCGTTTGTCCAGCACCATGAACCCGCCGTTGATGTAGCCGCTCTCCTGCTCAGGTTTTTCGCGGAAGGCGGTGATGGTGCGGCCATCCATCGCCAACTCACCGAAGCGCCCCGACGGTTTGACGGCCGTCATCGTGGCCACCGCGCCGTGCTCGCGGTGGAAAGCGATGCTGGCGTTGATGTCGCTGTCGGAAAGCCCATCCCCATAGGTGAACAAGAACGTGTCGTCCTCGATGAACGGAAGCGCCCGTCGCAGGCGCCCGCCGGTCTGGGTCTCGAGCCCGGTCTCCAGCAAGGTGACCGTCCAGTCCTCCTCTTCGTGGTTGGAGTGGTAGCGGATCTGGGGGTTGCGACCGAGCTTCAGGGTCACATCGGACGTGTTCCAAAGGTAGTTGCGGAAGTAGTCCTTGATGACCTCGCCCTTGTAGCCGAGGCAAAGGATGAACTCCTTGTGCCCGTGGCGGGCGTAGAGCTTCATGATGTGCCAAAGGATGGGACGCCCGCCCACCGGCACCATGGGCTTGGGCCGGTACTCCGTCTCCTCGCGCAAGCGCGTGCCGAGACCACCGCAAAGGATCACCACTTTCATCAAGTTTCGGGTCGCGGAGGCTAGGCAGGGAGGCGCATCGCTACCAAGAGAATATCGTCCGTTCGGCGAAGTCGGATCGCCCTAGACAACGAGGATCCGTTCCAGTTGGTTACCAACCTGGTCAACCTCATCATTTTTCCAATGAACATCCTGCGCTGGCGGTCCTTCCTCCTCGTCCTGCTGCTCGGTCTTTCCGGGGGCCTCCGGCTGAAGGCGGAAGCCGTGCCACTGCCGGTGGTCAATCCCAGCTTTGAGGCGTTGACCGGGACGGACCCGGCCCACTTCGACGCGAGCGGGCACCTGTTGGACGAGCATTACTCAGCCTTCAATTTCGCTTTTGGCCCCGGTTTCAACAGCCCTGACGCGCTCCCTGGCTGGTCCGGCAGCGAATCAGCCGGAACCTTCAACCCCACGGCCGCACTGTTCCCCGGCGGTGTCCCTGACGGTCAGAACACGGCTTGGATCAACGTGCATGGCAGCCTGAACCAGACCTTGGCGGGCAAGTTCCAAGCGGGCCGACACTACCGGCTCACTGTGGATGTGGGCGCTCTCTCCAGCGTCCCCTTCTCCGGTTACGTCATCGGACTCTACGCCAACGGGCAGCCGGTGGCGGTAGACAACAACTCGAAGGTGGTGGTCGCGGGCCGGTTCGCCACGGCGACGGTGGATGTGACCTTGCCGGCCGGGTCGCCGGCGGTCGGCGCATCGATCGAGGTCCGCTTGGGCATCCCCGGTTCGACCTCGGGCCAGACCGACTTCGACAACGTGCGGGTGACCGTGGAGCCACCCGTCGGCGAGAACATCGTCCTCACCGCCACCGTGCCGGCCACCGCACAACCAGGTCCGGACTTCACGGTCACCTTCACACTGGAGAACCAAGGGACCCAGGCGGCGACCGGCGCAGCGCTCTCGGTGCAGTTGCCCACGGGCTTCACTCTGGTCACGAACACCACCTCGCAAGGCACCAGCGTGGGTGCGGGCGGAGTCCTCCTCACGGTTCTCGGCACCTTGCCCGGCGGCGGCAACGCGGTCGTCACCCTCACCGGTCATAGCAGCGCCCCGGCCAGCCTGGTCTTCCACGGCCAAGCGACCCGCGACGGGACCGACGCCTCGTTGGGCGACAACCAGGCCGACGCCGGCGTCGAAGTGCTGGGGCCATGCGTCTCCGCCCCGGCCGGCATGGTCGTCCAACTGCGCGGCGATGCAGATCTGACGGAGGATTTCTCGCATCATGTCTCTGCGACCGGGATCCGTTACGCCGAAGGAAAGGTCGGAGCTGCCTTCCTCTTCGACGGCAGCAACCAGGTCGGGCTCGAGGATTCGCCGGAACTCGACGGCGACACGTTCACGATCGAGACGTGGGTCTTCCCGACGGTGCTCGACGGTGCCGTGAACATCATCGCGAACAAGGAATCCGGGAGCCAATCCTACGATTTCCAATACGAAGTGGGTATCCGCGGTCCTGTGATCGACCTTCCTGGCACCATCCCGGTCGGAAACGTCGCCTTCTATCTCGGCGGCGTCACCGGCCTGCCGGACGACTACGGCGGCTGGATCGATGGTCTTGCCCAGGCGCCCATCGGCCGGTGGACCCACGTCGCCCTCGCGGTCTCGCCCGGGACTGCCACGGTCTATGTGGATGGCAAGGCGACGCGCCGTTTGACCGGCCTGGGTGGTTCTCTGAGGAAGACCACCGGGCCGTTGAAGGTCGGCGCTCGAGACGATTCGTTCGGCGCTCGGGAACGATTCAAAGGCCGCATCGACGAGTTCAGCTTCTACGGCCGGGCACTCACCGGTGCCGAGATCGGATCGGTGTTCCAGGCCGGATCTGCGGGCAAATGTATCCCGGCCTACCCGCCTTCGATCCAAGCCGGGCCGTCCGACCAGACCGTGTCGGTCGGAACGGATGGACGGTTCTCGGTGGTTGCCACCGGAACCGGTCCGCTGCGCTACCAGTGGCGGTTCCAGGACATCGACATCGCGGGCGCGACGAATGCGCAGCTCTTGCTGCCCAAGGTCGGGAAATCCGCGGCGGGCAAGTATTCGGTGGCCGTCTGCAACGCCGCCGGGTGCGCACCGGTCGTCTCCGCCAACCTCTCCGTCGACGCACCGGTTGCCGTCGTGCGTATCGGTGACGCCACGGCCAAGGCTCCCGAGCCCTTCAGCGTCCCGCTGCTCCTGGTCGGCAATGGCGACGAGAACGCCGTCGGCCTCAGCATCCGCTTCGATCCGCGATCGCTGACGTTCATCGGCGCCGAAGGCGGGGCAGGGGCGGGCGGTTCTTCGACCCGCCTCAACAGTTCTCAGGCGACCAACGGCGCCGTCGGGATCCTGATCGGCCTCCAGTCCGGTGCACGGTTTCCTCGCGGCACCAACGAGCTGGTCCGCCTCCGCTTCCAACCGAAGGTCTCGGCGGTAGAAGTCGTCACCCCGGTCCAGATCTCCGACAGCCCGGCCAAGCTACAATTGGCGGACGTCGATGCCAACGCGCTCCCGGTCGTCTGGACGGATGGGAACGTGCGCATCTTGGCCACCGATTTTGAAGGCGATGTCGGACCCGCTCCGGTGGGGGATCGTCGGGTCACCGCGGCGGATTGGCTGCTCATCGGGCGTTACGTCGCCGGACTCGAGGTGCCGGCGAACGACTCGCTGTTCCAGCGCGCGGATTGCGCTCCTCTCTCCAACGGAGGCAACGGACGACTGACGGTCGGCGACTGGGTCCAAGCCGGCCGCTTCGCCGTCGGGCTCGATCCGCTCATGCCGGCCAACGGACCCGCAGCCCCGGTCGCCCGGACCTCGGCCTCGCCAGGTGGCGGACGCGCCCTTCCTCAGTCCCCCGGAGCCCGGGTCCTCAGCATCTCCGGCGGCGAATTCCTGGCCGGCCAAGCGAAGGAGATCTCCGTCCGGCTCGCGGCCTCGGGCGATGAGAACGCTTTGGCGTTCAGCGTCCGCCACGATCCGACCCGTCTCCGTTTCGTCGGCGCGGACCTTGGAGCCGACGCCACCGGTGCGACGCTGTACATCAACTCGCTGCAGGGATCGGACGGACGCATCGGCCTCGTGTTGGCCCTGCCCGCGTCGGCAAAGTTTGTCGCCGGTGACATCGAGGTGGCGAAGTTCCGCTTTGCCGGTCTCCCGGGCGGCACCGGGCCGATGGATCTCTCGTTCTCCGACGCTCCGGTGTTCCGCGAGGTCGCGTCCGCGACGGCCGAGGCGCTCCCGAGCCTCTGGGCCGACACCGTGTTCACCGTCGCCTCCCGGAACCTTTCTTTCCGCGTCGTCCCGACCGCCGACGGCCCGGTGATCGAGCTCTCCTGGCCGACGGGCACCACCGACGTGTCCATCGAATCCGCGACCGATCCGGTGGGGGGCAAGTGGTCGCCCGTCGTCGCCGTTCCGGTGAACGACGGCGCATCCCGCATCGTGACGCTGCCGCTCTCCGCGACGTCGTCCTACTATCGTCTCGTGGTGCCCTGAACCGGCGCCCACGATCGCAGGTCATCGTCGGCCGTCCGGGGAGTCCTCGGGCCGGCCGGCCTGTCCGGGGTCCGTTGTTCTCGCCCGCCGAGCCGCGCGGCGTCGCGTACTTCGCCCTTCGCGCCGCGGGCTTCCCCGATCTAGGCTCGCGCCATGCGAATTCTCACCGGCATCCAGCCGAGCGGCGCGCTGCACCTGGGCAACTATTTCGGGGCCATGCTCCCCGCGATCCAGCTCCAGGACCAAGGCGAGGCGTTTTACTTCATCGCGGATTACCATTCCATGACGTCGCTCACCGACGCCGCGGCCCGCCGCCGATACACGTTCGACGTCGCATTGGATTTCCTCGCCTGCGGGCTCGATCCGGCGCGCTGCATCTTCTGGAAGCAATCGGACACCCCGGAGCACACCGAGCTCGCCTGGATCCTGTCGACTGTCACCCCGATGGGCCTGCTCGAGCGCTGCCATAGCTTCAAGGACAAGGTCGCCAAGCTCGGCGACGGCGAGGTCGGCTCGGTGAACCACGGTCTCTTCGCCTATCCGGTCCTGATGGCGGCCGACATCCTCCTGTACGATTCGAACATCGTCCCGGTCGGCAAGGACCAGAAACAGCACCTCGAGGTCACCCGCGACATCGCCATCAAGTTCAACCTCCTCTACGGCGACACCTTCGTCGTGCCGGAGCCGCGGATCCAGGAGTCCGTCGCCGTCGTGCCCGGTCTCGACGGGCAGAAGATGAGCAAGAGCTACGGCAACACCATCGAGCTCTTCGGCGAGGAGAAGGCCACGCGGAAGAAGATCATGGGCATCGTGATGGATTCCCGGACACCGGCGGAACCGAAGCCCGATGCGGAGAAGAACATCGCCATCCAACTCCTCCGGTTGGTCGCCCCCGCCGAGGTCGCGACCGACCTCGAGGACCGTTTGCGAGCCGGAGGGCTCGGTTACGGGGATCTGAAAAAGGCTTTGTTCGAGCGTTATTGGGAACACTTCACCCCGGCACGCGCCCGCCGCGCCGAGTTGGCGGCCGATCCCGTACACGTGCGCAAGGTGCTCGATGACGGCGCCGCCCGCGCCCGCGAGATCGCCCGGCGCACCTTGTCGCGCGCCCGAAAAGCGTGCGGCCTCGATTGAAGGGGACCTGCCGCCGCATTCCGTCCACCCTGGAACCGCCGGCCGTCAGCGGGGCTGCGGGGCCAGGTTGCCCATGTCCACCGCGAGCATCCAATGGCCGTCCGGCGTGCGGTGCCAGATGCTGAGGTACTTGCCTGCGCGGTCGCCGCCCGGGGCATGCAGCAGGTAATCGCCCCAGGTCCACGCGAGTTCGCCGCTCATCGCCGTCTCGCCGCCTTGGGGACGCCATTCAAGAGTGCCCGGTGGCATCCCTTGCATCCCGGCCTGGATGGCGTCGCGGCCGACGATCGGCGGCCCGACCGGGACCAGTTGCACCGATCGCGGATCCGTGTAGCGCGCGAACGCCTCTGCCGGCGGGATCTGCATCGCCAGTCTTGAGAACTCCCTGTCCGCCTCCAACGGCGTGAGCAGCGCGCCTGGGATCAGCTTGGGTTTCGGTTTGGACGCGCAACCGGCCGCCACGAGCATCGCTAGGAGGGACGGGAGGAACCGCTTCATGGCGACG
Organism: uncultured Verrucomicrobiota bacterium; assembly: GCA_903916195.1. Classification (GTDB taxonomy): domain Bacteria; phylum Verrucomicrobiota; class Verrucomicrobiia; order Limisphaerales; family UBA9464; genus CAIVQB01. Next base: position 27,455 of record CAIWVP010000138.1, read on the forward strand.
GTCTAGCGGAGGTCTCGAATCCGCGGAAGCCCGGACTCGCGTCCGCGATGCTCATCGGAGCGCTTGGGCGAAGAATCGGAAGGTGTCCGCCAGATGTTCCTCCCAATACGGCCACGTGTGCCCGCCGGGAAATTCTTCGTACAGGTGCACGATGCCCGCGGCCTCGAGCGCTTGGTGCAACTCGCGGTTCTCCCCGACCAGGAAATCCTCGGTGCCGCAGTCGAAGCGGATCGGTGGCAGCGTGTGGCGGTTCCGCAGCAGGGCGGCGAGCACCGACCGGTCTTCTTCGGCATCGCTCCAAGCGTCGAGGCGCGCGCCGAGCAACTCCCGGAACTGTTCCTTGTGCGTCGCCGATGAATGGCCGGAGACCGCCCGGAACCGGTGGGGATGCTTCCCGCCCAAGCGCAACGCGCCGAAGCCGCCCATGCTCAGGCCCGCAAGGCACAGCGGCGACCGCGTCGAGACCTCCGGCACCGCGGCCGCGGCGGCCAGCGGGACCTCGTCGACGATCCAACGCTCGAAATCAGGACCCGCCATCCCTTTGGCCGGCGCTATCGCATCGTTCATCACCCTCCCAGGATGGCGCCGTGGATCCTCGGGCAAGATGTGCGGGACGTAGCCCGAGCCGTCGTTCCACAGCCCATCGCTCGGCATCGCCAGGACCACCGGCGGCAGTTCCTTCGCCTCGATCATCCGCGCGGCCGTCCGGTGCGCGCCGCCGTTGAACGCCCACGCCCAATGCGATCCGTACACGCCGTGCAACAGGATGACGACCGGGACGCCCTCCAGGCCGCGCGCTTGCGGCGGGACGAACAAGGCGAGGTCCACCCGGCCGCCGATGGCCGGGCTCTGGACGGTCACGAAGCGCAACCCTTCCACCTCGAAGCGCGGATCCGAGATCTCGACGGTGCGGAACATGGGTCGATGAGAACCACCGGACCGGACGGCGCACAGCGAATTTCCCGGGCCATCGGCTGGGTCCGGGTCCGGACCGGACGTCCCGGCCAGGCCCGGGCGTTCACCGGGCGATGCAGTAGAGCGAACGCTCACCCCGCAGATACAGCTCGCCGTCCACCAGCGCCGCGGAGGCGCTGAAGCTGTCGTCGAGACGGTTCACCGCCAGCGTGGCGTTCTCGCGATCGTGCTGGAGCACGACCGTCGTGCCGTCCCGGCCGGTCACGTGGATCCGGCCCGCCGCGCCGACGGGCGAGGCGAAGATGAAGTCGTTGATGCCTTCGAGCCGGAGCGGTTGGCCGCGGAGCTGGCCCGTCGCCGGGTCC
>CAIWVP010000139.1 GCA_903916195.1 uncultured Verrucomicrobiota bacterium
GGACCCTACCCACGACGGTAGGGACGGGCTGCCGCCCGTCCGTGACTCCTCCCCGCCTCGACGGCAGCGGCCCGCAGGACAGATGGGGCCGCGCGGCAGCGCGGACCCTACCCACGTTGGTAGGGACGGGCTGCCGCCCGTCCGTGACTCCTCCCCGCCTCGACGGCAGCCCGCAGGACAGATGAGGCCGCGCGGCAGCGCGGACCCTACCCACGTGGGTAGGTACGGGCTGCCGCCCGTCCGTGACCTCTCCCCGCGTCGACGGCAGCGGCGGCACCCCGAAGCGAACCGCGGCCACGGGCGCATCCGGGCCACGCCCCGGCCGGGTCGATCCCGGGATGGGCCCCACCGGAAGGCCGAAGAGTCCGGCCCCCTGCCCTGTCGAGCCATGCACGGGACGACGCAGGCAACCCGTCCGCAAACCTTCTGGGAAATCGGACGACCGATGTCACACGATCGTGCGGCTTGTCGCCGCGCCATCCATCGGCCATGGTCGCGGGCTGCGATGCTGACGCTCTCCAACATCTCGAAATCCTATGGCGGCCGGACGCTGTTCGAGGAACTGAACCTCACCGTGAACCACGGCGACCGCCTTGGTCTGGTCGGACCGAACGGCGCCGGCAAAACCACGCTCTTCAAGATCATCCTCAAGCAGGAGGAGTCCGACGGCGGCCACATCCAGGTCCAACGGGGCTTCACGGTCGGCTTCCTTCCGCAGGAGAGCGCGCCGGCCGGCAGCGAGACGGTCATCCAGCTGGCCACCGGCCACATGCAGCAGGAAGGCGACGACGAGCACTCCTACCATGCCGACGGCGGGGACATCCCCAAGGCCAAGCGGATCCTCAAGGGCCTGGCCTTCCGTGATTCCGATTTCGACCGGCCGGCCCGCGAGCTCTCCGGCGGCTGGGTGATGCGGGCGCATCTGGCCCGCCTGCTGGTGCAGGAGCCCGACCTGCTCATGCTCGACGAGCCCACGAACCATCTCGACCTCGAGACGCTCCTGTGGTTCCAGAGCTACCTGAAGGACTATCCCGGCGGTATCCTGCTGATCTCGCATGACCGCGAGTTCCTCAACCAGCTCATCACCGGCATCATCGAGATCCGCGGCGGACGCCTCTGGGACTACACCGGCGACTACGAGGACTTCCTCGCCCAGCGCCAGGCGCAGCAGGACCAGCAGCTCGCCGCCTACAAGAACCAGCAGCGAGAGATCGCGCGGCTCCAGGAGTTCGCCGACCGGTTCCGCGCCAAGGCGAGCAAGGCATCCCAGGCGCAGGCGAAGCTCAAGCAGATCGACCGCATGGAGAAGATCGACGCGCCCGAGGCGGCGGCGGCGACGGTCGACTTCGCGTTCCCGCAACCCGAATCGAGCGGCCAGCGCGTGGCGACGCTGCGCACCATCGACTTCGCGTACGGCGCCCACGTGATCTATCGCGCGCTCGATCACCAGGTCGAGAAGGGCGAGCGCACCGTGCTGGTCGGACCGAACGGCGCCGGCAAATCCACGTTGCTCAAGCTGCTCGCCGGCGTGCTCAAACCGCAGGTCGGCGTGCTCGACCTCGGGCTGCGCGTGAAGATCGGCTACTTCTCCCAGTACCGCGGCGAGATGCTGCAGGACCACCGGACCGTGATGGAGGAGGCCTTCGACACGCCCCGTCTGATGAAGGAGACGGACGTCCGCGCGCTGCTCGGATGCTTCCTCTTCCGAGGCGACGACGTCTTCAAGAAGGTCCGGGTGCTGAGCGGCGGCGAGAAGAGCCGTCTGGCGCTCGTGAAGCTGCTGCTCGATCCGCCCAACTTCCTGTTGATGGACGAGCCGACGACCCACCTCGACATGTCCAGCATCGACGCGCTGGTCGGCGCGCTGAAGAAGTACAGCGGCACGCTCATCTTCATCAGCCACGACGTCTATTTCATCCGGGCGCTCGCGACGAAGGTGCTCCACGTCAACGCCGGCCGCCTCACGCCCTACGCCGGCGGCTACCAGTACTTCCTCGAGAAGACGAAGTCCGATTCCGCCCGCGTCGCGCTGACCGCCTCGCTGAACAACGGGCGTCCCGCCGAGGTCGCACCGCCGAGGCCCGCGGCTCCGGTCGCGCCACCGGCTCCGGTCCGCTCGCACAAAGAACAGCGCGAGGTCGCGGCCGATGTCCGGCGCAGGATCGGCGACCAGCGCAAGCACGTCGCCCAATTGGAGCTGACCGTCGCCGCGTTGGAGAGCCGCCAAGCCGATCTCGCCGCCGAACTGGAGAAGCCCGAGACCTACACGACCTCGGGCCGCGCGATGGTGGTCAACGCCGACGTGAAAGCCGTCGCCGAGCAACTCGTCGCCAAGACCATCGAGTGGGAGGCCGCCGCGTCGACGCTCGCCGAGCTCGAGGCCGCGGCCGCCTGACGACGCCAAGGTCGTCGGCCCGGCCCACGGCGGCTCCGTATCGCCGCCGTGGGCCCCGCCGGGATCGGACCCGGCCGCGTCAGTTCGACAGCTCGCGGCTGGTGCGGAGCCCGGCGGTGACGGCCCAGAGGTTCAGCGGATAGAGCATCCCCCGGTAGCGGATGAACTCCGAGTGCCCGTCGGCGAACGCGTAGTTCGACCCGCCGTCGTTGCGCTTGGACAGGTTGCCCGCGCTGGTCGTCATGTGCCGGTTGCGCACGAGATCGGTGACGTCCTTTCCGTTCTCCAAGAAGTCCATGTAGAAGCTGGAAGAATTGGTCGCCTTCTCGCCGAAGATGATGGTGACCGTCGGCAATTCGACCGCTTCTTCCGGCACCGACCTGCCGACCATCTGGGCGACGCCGGTGACCTTCAATGTCTCGCGGAAATAGTCGTTCCAGCCGTTGATGATGTAGCTGCGGACCGCGGTGTCGGGCTCGCTCTCGGCGAGGACCCGCTGTCCGGCCGAGCTGGTGCGCCGGTCCTCCGGGCAGCGCAAGGTCCCGATCGTGCGGTAACCGGGGCGGAGCTGCGTGGGCCAGCGCTTGTCCTCGCGACGTTCCGGGAACCGGCCGTGGTTCTCATCCGCGTAGAGCAGATGCGCCATCCCGAGCTGGTGCATGTTGTTGAGACAGGCCATCGAGCCCGCCTTCGTCTTGGCGCGACCCAGCGCCGGCAACATCAGGCCGGCCAGCGCGGCGAGGACCGCGACGACGAGGGCCAGCTCGATGAGCGTGAAGGCGCTCGACCGGCGGCAAGTCGTCTTGGAGGTGAGGTTCATCGCGGACGGGACAAGGTGCGGGGGGACGGGCGGAACCTGCGCCTTTGCCCATCCGCGCGGAAGCCCAATCTTCGGCGCCGATTTTTGCCGGGAAATCCCCGTTCGACCGCGACCGCGACCCGGGTATCATCGCCACGTGCGAACCGATTCCGACCCGCTCCACGAGGCCGCCGCTGCCCCGCAGCGCGCGGTGCCCGTCCCTGATCTGTGGCAGCAGCAGGCCGTGGCGGCGTTGCGGGACGGCAAGGACGTCGTCGTCCAGGCGCCGACCGGCAGCGGCAAGACGCTCATCTTCGAGCTGTGGTCCAACGGCGGGAAGAACCCTGGCCAGGCCATCTACACCGTCCCCACCCGCGCCCTCGCCAACGACAAGCTCGCCGAATGGCGCGCGCGCGGATGGAACGTGGGCATCGCGACCGGCGACCTCTCGGAGAACCTCGACGCGCCGGTGCTCGTCGCCACGCTGGAGACGCAGAAGAACCGGCTCATCCGCGGCGACGGTCCCAGCCTGCTCGTCATCGATGAGTACCAGATGCTCGGCGCCGAGGACCGCGGGCTCAACTACGAGCTGGCGATGGCGCTGGCGCCGTCGAAGACCCAGCTCCTGCTGCTCAGCGGATCGGTCGCCAACCCGCACCACATCGTCCGCTGGTTCAACCATCTCGGCCGCCGAGCGGTCCTCATCCGGCATGAGCACCGCCCCGTCCCGCTCGACGAGGTGCTCGCCGACCGCCTGCAATGGAACCTTCCGTCGGGCATCCGGAGCTATTGGCCGCGGTTCGTCGCGAAGGCCCTGGCGGAGGACCTCGGGCCGGTGCTGCTCTTCGCGCCGCGGCGCGCCAACGCGGAATCCATCGCCGCCGAGCTCGCGAGGGAGCTGCCCAACGTCAACCCGCTCCAGCTCAGCGAGGCCCAGCGCCGCTGCGTCGGCGACCATGTCGCCCGGCTGCTCCGGGCCCGCGTCGCCTACCACCACAGCGGCCTCAGCTACGCCGCGCGGGCGGGCGTGATCGAGCCGTTGGCCAAGGCCGGACAGCTCCGCGCCGTCGTCGCGACGATGGGCTTGGCGGCCGGGATCAATTTCTCGCTCCGGAGCGTCACCATCACCGCCGCGAGCTATCGGCGCGAAGGCGCGGAGATCCCCATCCGTTGCGACGAGATCCTCCAGATGTTCGGCCGGGCAGGACGCCGCGGGCTCGACAAGTACGGCTTCGTGCTGGTGAACAACAACGAGGTCCGCCTGCGCGACGGCCATTCCGCCGTGCTCGCGCGCAGCGGCATGGTCGATTGGTCCGCGTTGCTCACCCTGATGGCCGCCGCCGCGGAGCGGGGCAAGGAGCCCTTCGCCGAGGCCGTCCGCGTCCAGGAACGGCTCTTCACCACCAAGCCCATCTTCCTCGGCGTCGAGTTCTCGCTGAAGCATCCGAACGCGCCCTGCGGACTGATGACGGATGCCGAACGGGCCCGGCACGTGCGCCGGCGCGTCCGCGAGATGCTCGATTCCCGCGGCGCCTGGCAACCGTATCCACAGTGGGAAGACCGGCCGGTGAAGGAGGTCTTCATCGCCGATGCGCCGGACAAGACCAAGACCCCGAAAGCCGCCCGCGCCAAGGCGAAGGCCGCCCGCCTCGGCGGGGAAGCCGCGGTGGAGATGACCGTCCCCGAGCCCCCCGGCGCCACCCCGACCGAAGAGGCGTCGCCAAAGCCTGCGATCGTCGGCGCCTCGGACGCGGCCGCGGCGCCGGTCCTGCCGCCACGGTTGCGCCCGCTCCTCACCGAGACGTCCGCGCTCGAGAAGCTCGGGCCCGGCGAGCTCGTCGTCTTGGAGCGGACACCGGACGGCCCGATCCACGGCTGCGAGGTCCTGGTCGCGGAACGCTTCGGCGACGACGGCAACTCGGTGGTCCTGGCAAAATGGGTGCGACGCCTCACCGAGTGGAACGGCCGCGAGACCTCGTTGCCCGGATGGCGCGAGCTCGTCGTGCCCGTCCTGCGGCGCAAGATGGCCGAAGACGGCCTGCCGGTCGTCGACATCGTCGAGCAGCGCGAACAGATCTACGCCCACCTCGGCCTCGGCGAGCAGCTCGTGAAGGCACTCGTCGACCGACATGGCGTCCCGCTCTGGCGTCCGCGCGAACGCGATGTCGTGCCCGATGACTGCGGCCGTTGCGAATGGGTCGACCGTTGCAAGCAGCTTCCCACCGGCACGGGCACGGCGATGCTCTGGCGGCGGCTGGAACTGGTGGATGCCACCGGTGTGCCGACCCGGCGGGGCCGGATCACCAGCTGTTTCTCGGGCGGCGACGGCCTGGCCGTGGCCGCGGCCCTGGAGGATCCCGGTTACCCGCTGGACGAACTGCTCTACGACCTCGCGGACCTCGACGCCGGCTTCCGCTTCTGCGCGAAGGACGACCGTTGGGGCGGCCGTCTGGCGATGGCGTGCCGCGCGAAGTACGGGACGCAGTCGATCCCGGGATACCTCGAGGTCGGCGTGCCGCCGAAGTACGGCAACGGCGCGGAGATCGTGGTGCGGTCGGTCCACAAGGACCCTTACAGCAAGCACCGTTTCACGACCGATTTCCTCGGCGACGGCGACATCGACCGCATCATCATCGAATGGCGCTCGCTGCTCCGGCAGATCTCGAACGCGCCGGTGCTGGACTGGGAGCGTTGGACCGGTCTGCAGAAATTGGCGAAATCGGTCCTCCGCGAGGTCGAATCCCCGACCGAGACCGACCTGCCGCCGCTGGAGCCCCACCAGACGAAGCGGGTGGACCATCGGCTGGTGCTGCGGAGGCACTGAGTCCGGGGCGGGCCCGGCGGCCGGCGGCCGGCGCCGACGCCACGCGGGCGGCACCCTGCCCCGCCTTGCCCGTCACGCGACCGGAAGAAAAGTCCGGGAGCGGGCGGGAAAAACCCGTTGACCCGGTCGCATCCCCGCCACTAGCGTTCGCGCCCGATGTTTCCGGTCCGCAGCCTCGTAGCAGCCGTCAAAGTCCTCGAGGACTAAGGCGGCTTGCGGCGCAGCGTACCGGCTCCCAAGTCGCCCGCGGTTCCGCAAGGGACGCGGGTTTCAGTTTTTGGACTGGCCCGCTTCTGCTTCCGGTCGTGCGGGCTGAAAACTGGAAATCGAAAACTGGAATCTGCGACATGCGACACACCATCTCAGTCTTGGTCGAGAACAAGTTCGGCGTGCTCACACGCGTGGCCGGCCTCTTCTCCGGGCGCGGCTACAACATCGACACGCTCAACGTCGGCCCCACCCACGACCCCTCGCTCAGCCGGATGACCATCGTCACCCGCGGCGATGCGGCCACCGTCGAGCAGATCTGCAAGCAACTGGACAAGCTGATCGACGTCGTGAAGGTCATCGACTTCGGTGCCGGCGCCTTCATCGACCGCGAGCTGGTGCTCGTCAAGGTCGCCGCAGACAGCTCCAACCGCGCCGAGGTGGCGCAGATGGCCGAGCTGTTCCGCGCCAAGATCGTCGACGTGCAGCCCAAGTCGCTCTCGATCGAGATCACCGGCAGCGGATCGAAGATCGAGAAGTTCCTGGCCCTCGTGACCGGCTTCGGGATCCTCGACCTCACCCGCACCGGCCAGGTCGCGCTGCCGCGCGATTGATTTCCCGAACGTCCCCAAACACCACGCAGCTTTTCGATATGGCTAAAGTCTACACTGATAAGGACGCCGACCTGAGCGTCTTCAAAGGCAAAACCCTCGCCGTGCTCGGCTTCGGCTCCCAAGGCCACGCCCACGCGCTCAACCTCAAGGAATCCGGCGCCCACGTCATCATCGGCCTCTACGAAGGCTCCAAGTCCGCCGCCGTGGCGAAGGACAAGGGCTTCGAGGTCTATCTGACCGCCGAGGCCGTCAAGCGCGCCGACGTCATCTTCGTCGCCCTGCCCGACACCAAGCAGGCCGCCGCCTACGAGAAGGACATCGCGCCCAACCTCACCAAGGGCAAGACGCTCCTGTTCAGCCACGGCTTCTCCATCCATTTCAAGACCATCGTCCCGCCGAAGGACGTCGACGTGATCCTCGTCGCCCCCAAGGGCCCGGGCCACATCGTCCGCCGCCAGTTCACCGAGGGCAAAGGCGTGCCCGCGCTCATCGCGGTGTTCCAGAACCCCTCGAAGAAGGCCAAGAAGACGGCCCTCGCCTGGGCCAAGGGCGTCGGCGGCACCCGCGCCGGCGTGATCGAGACCACCTTCAAGGAAGAGACCGAAACCGATCTGTTCGGCGAGCAGACCGTCCTCTGCGGCGGCACGAGCGCGCTGGTCCAAGCGGGCTTCGAGGTCCTCGTCGAGGCCGGCTACTCCCCGGAGATGGCCTATTTCGAGTGCCTCCACGAGCTGAAGCTGATCGTCGACCTCATGAACGAGGCGGGCATCAGCGGCATGCGCTTCTCCATCTCGGAGACCGCCAAGTGGGGCGATGTGTCCGTCGGCCCGAAGATCATCGACGCTTCCGTCAAGAAGCGCATGAAGGCGGCGCTGAAGGACATCCAGTCCGGCAAGTTCGCCAAGGACTGGGTCAAGGAATACGAAGGCGGCTACAAGCGCTACAACGCGCTGCTCGCCGCGGGCGAGAAGCACCCGATCGAGAAGACCGGTGCCAAGCTCCGCTCGCTCATGCCGTGGATGCAGAAGCGCTCGATCAAGGGCACCCAGGCCTCCTACTGATCCTCGCGATGTCGGGCCGTCCGGCCCGACCGACAGCCGCCGGAGGTCATCCTCCGGCGGCTTTTTCGTGGCGACAGCGGACGAAGATCGGATCTTCTTCGCACCTGCGGCGTCCTCGTCTCCGCCTGTTCGAGAGCGATTGGAAGTGGCGGGCACGGTGATTGAGGTAGCGCACAGTTGAACTCTGCCGTATCGCGGATTTGCAATCCGCAGGCGCTGTGGCAAGTAGGCGGTCAAAGCTTGCCGGCGCATTGCCGAGTGCAACTCGGCGATACAGCAGGTTGCAAACCTGCGCTACTAGGGGCCGCCACTTCCGATTGCTCCCGCTCCCGCTCCTGTTCGCGGGATTTGACCGGAGAGATCCCGGCCGACAGCCTGCGCCGATGCTGAAGCAACTCGCGGCCGCGGCCTTCCTCTCGGCGACCGCCTTCTTCGGCGACGCCTTCGCCAACCCGGCGTTGATCGAGCCGCCGCCCGCCCCTCGGGCGACCCGGTTGCGCTTCGAGGTCCGGATGGCCAAGGAGGTCTCGTCGGCTCCCGTCAGCGGTCGGCTCTTTGTCGTGCTGGGATCGACGAATTCTCCCGAACCGCGCCTGGCCATCGGCCGTACCGGCATGGATTCCGCCCCGGTCCTCGGCCGCGACGTCGACCGGTTCGCGGCCGGCCAGATCACCACGCTCGACCTGAAGTCGGCGCTGTTCCCGCTGCGCGCTCTCGCCGACCTGCCGGCCGGCGATTACTTCGCCCAAGCGGTCTTGGCGACCCACCGCGACCTCCTGCTGACGGATGCGCCGGGCAACTTCTATTCGAAGCCCGTCCGGGTGCATCTCGATCCGGCCAAGACCCGGGCGGTGAATCTCACCTTGGACCAGCGGTTGCCCGCGGAATCGCTGCCGCCGGACACCGACCTCGTGAAGTTCGTGAAGCTGCGCTCGGAGAAGCTCAGCCGCTTCTGGGACCGCCCGATGTATCTGCGCGCCGGGATCGTGCTGCCCAAGGATTGGGACAAGGAGCCCACCCGGCGGTATCCGCTGGTCGTGCGCATCGGTGGGTTCGGCACGCGCTACGACGGCGTCGCCGGCGAGTTCCGTGAAGGCTCGAAAAGGCGGACCGATTGGCTCGCGGAGGACATGCCGCGCGCCGTGCTGCTCCAGCTCGACGGCGCGGGACCGCTCGGTGATCCGTACCAGATCGATTCCGCGAACCACGGGCCCTACGGCGAGGCGCTCATGGAGGAATTGATCCCCTACGTGGAGGCCGCCTACCGCTGCGTCGGCCGGCCGCACGCGCGGTTCACCACCGGCGGTTCGACCGGCGGCTGGGTGTCGCTCGCGTTGCAGGTCTTCTATCCCGACCAGTTCGGCGGCTGCTGGAGCGGCTATCCGGATCCGGCGGATTTCCGGGCGGTCCAGTTGGTGGATCTCTATTCGGACACCAACGCCTTCGTCAACGCCGCGGGATTCGAGCGCCCGTGCGCCCGGACGTTGGCGGGCGACACCGAGTTCTCCATGCGGCACGAGACGCAGGAGGAGAACGTCCGCGGCCTCGGCGACAGCTATACGATGTCCGGGGGCCAATGGGGCTCGTGGAACGCCGCCTACAGTCCGCGCGGCGCGGACGGACGGCCCAAACCCATCTGGGATGCGCGCACCGGCGTGATCGACCGATCGGTGGCGGAGCACTGGAAGAAGTACGACCTGCGTCTCCTGCTGGAACGGGATTGGGCCAAGGTCGGTCCGCAGCTCCGGGGCAAGCTGCACGTGTGGGTGGGCGATGCGGACGACTACTTCTTGGACGGCGGCGTGCGGCGGCTCGACGAGTTCCTGAAGCGCGCCGATCCGGCAGCCGACGCACGCATCGAGTTCGCGCCCCAGAAACGCCACGGCTGGCAACCGCGCACGTTCACCGAGATGTTGCGCGAGATGCAGGCGGCGATGGAGGCGAACGCTCCGAAGTCCGCCTCGGCGAACACGGACTATCTCCGCGCCCGCTTCGCCCACGCCGCCCACTGTCCGCACTGCAAAGGCGGTCGCTGAACGGGCGGACCATCGGATCGAAGCCACGTGGGTCCGAGGCGGCCCGGAGCATCGGTACCGTCCGAGGGCTTGGATCGGGATGGACGGGCGCTGTCTGTCGGACGAACCTCAGAGCCTTTCCCTGATATGAAAATGCTCTGCGCTCTTTCCCTGGTCCTGCTCCTGGCCGGCTGCGTCTCCCACTCCGGGATGCCCCGCGCCACCGGTCCTTGGGGCGTTTCTCTGATCCATGGCGCGCCCGTCGCGACGACCGGGGCCCGGACCGGTCAGACCGAAGAGATCTACTACGAAGGCGCGCCGCGGAACGGAAAACCCACCCGGGTCTTCGCGTATCTCGGCCGGCCGGCGGACGCTTCCGGGAAAAAGCTGCCAGCCATGCTCCTGGTGCATGGCGGTGGAGGAAAGGCCTTCCGCGAATGGGCCGAACACTGGGCGCAGCGCGGCTACATCGCTCTCGCCATGGATCTCTCCGGCAACGGCCCGGCCGGTCCGCTGCCCGATGGCATGCCGGACCAAGCCGATACGACCAAGTTCCGCGACTTCGGCGAGGACGAGGTCCACGACATGTGGACCTACCACGCCGTCGCGGCCGTCTTGCGGGGCCACGCGCTGCTGCGATCGCTGCCGGAGGTGGACGCCGACCGCATCGGCGTGACGGGCATCAGCTGGGGCGGCTATCTGACCTGCATCGTGGCGGGCGTCGACCCGGACCTGAAGGTCGCGGTGCCGGTCTACGGCTGCGGCTTCCTCGGCGACAACAGCGTCTGGACCGACAGGTCGCTCGCCGCGATGACGCCCGAGGCGCGCGCTCTTTGGCTGAGGAAGTTCGACCCGAGCCAGTACCTCTCGGGCGTGCGCTGCCCGACCCTTTTCCTGAACGGGACGACCGATTTCGCCTACCCGCTGGACAGCTACCAGAACTCCTACCGTCTCGTGCCGGAGCGATACCGCCACGTCTCGGTCAATGTCGGCCTGCCCCACGGCCACATCTGGACGTTCGGCGAAGTGGACACCTTCGTGGACAGCGTGCTGCGCGGTGGAAAACCGTTGCCCAAGATCGGTGCAGTGAAACTCAGCGGCGACACCGCTCGGGTCTCGGTCGATTCATCCGTGGCGCTGAAGACCGCGACGCTCAACTACACGACCGACAGCGGCGCGTGGCAGAAGCGGGAGTGGAAGACCGTTCCGGCCCGTATCGAGGGAAGTTCCGTCAGCGCCGAGCTTCCGCCGCAGCGCCCGCTGGTCGCCTTCCTTGCGGTCACGGATGAACGGGGTCTGCGCGTCAGTTCGGAACATTTCACAATCGAGGCAGCGCGTTGAGGGCACGGTGGGTTTCCATCCCGCTCGGCTGGCCACGATGCTTCGCGGGCGACCCGCGATCCCACGGACGGGCGGCAGCCCGTCCCTACCAAGTGGGTAGGGACACGCTGCCGCGTGTCCGATTCTCGTTCTGCCGCAGCCCGCCTCACATCCGCGTGCGGTCGGTGGCGACAGACCGGGTGGAGATCACGGACGGGCGGCAGCCCGTCCCTACCAAGTAGGTAGGGACACGCTGCCGCGTGTCCCACTTTTCCCCTCCGAACATCCGGGACGCACCCCCAGCTAAAACCATCCGACCGGATGCACGCGCCCCTGATACGGCCACTCGTCCGGCCGTGCGGCCAGGCCCTTTCGAAACGGATTCTCCCGCACATAGGCCCACTTCTCCTCGCACTCGATCTGTGACCGCAGACGATGGTGGAAGCCACCGCGCTGCCAACGCCCGGCTTCGGGACACGTCTTCGCCAAGCGGTCCTTCCAGAACGCGATCCACTGCTCGATCTCGAAGCGCAGGTCGTGGGGCGCGCAAAAGAGATGCAGATGGTCCGGCATAAGCAGGTAATCGCCCACCCGCCATGCCTGCGCCTCCTGTTCCCAGAGGCGGTGCAGCTCCCGGTGGATGCGCGCGTCCGCCACCCACGATTGCCGCTTCTCGGTCGTCACGGTGAGGAACACGACGTTCGGCCCGTCCGCTTGCAGATGGACTCCTTGGGCCGGCGTGCGTCGGCCGGCTTCCCGGAACGGAGTGAACGGCATGATGAAAACTAGGCCGACCATCGGCGGCGACGAGTCCATTTCTCGGCTCAGGCAGCCCGAAGACAGGAGAGGGCGCGCAAGACGATCCGGATGCGTCGGAGGGAAGCGACGGACGGGCGGCAGCCCGTCCCTACCAAAGTGGGTAGGGACACGCTGCCGCGTGTCCGATTCTCGTTCTGCCGCAGCCCGCCTCACATCCGCGTGCGGTCGGTGGCGACAGACCGGGTGGAGATCACGGAC
>CAIWVP010000140.1 GCA_903916195.1 uncultured Verrucomicrobiota bacterium
CGCGCTGCCGCGCGGCCCCATCTGTCCTGCGGGCCGAGGCGGGGAAAGTCACGGACGGGCGGCAGCCCGTCCCTACCATTGTGGGTAGGGTCCGCGCTGCCGCGTGGCCCCATCTGTCCTGCGGGGCCCGCTCAGGCGACTTCCACGGGGCGGAAGCAGCTACCGACCTCCGCGACCACGGATTCTCGGGGGAAGAGCGCGAACCCGACGCCTTGCTCGGCCTCACCGTTGGCCGTGCCACCCGGATCTGTCTGCATGGTTTCGGCTTGGTACCGGTCATGGCGGATGCAACCGTTCAGCGGGATACTTCTGGAATCCAGTTCTTGAGCGAGTGTTCCAACGCCTCGTCGACCGGACGGATGCGGATTCCGGCGGCGATCAGTTTCGCGGAGTCGAGCACGCAGTTGGAACGGGGCGTCTTGGCGGCCACCTGGTAGAATTCCGCGTCGTTGCCCCAGTACTCGAACGTGCGATGCGGCGCGACGTGCTTGCGGACGAGCTCGACCACGTCACGCGTGGTCACCCATCCAGGATTGGTAACGTTGTAGATCCCCCAAGGAACCCGCTTTTCCCAGCAATCGAGACACGCGCTGGCGTAATCGCCGCGATGGGAGACGGAATTCACGTTGTCGTACACTTTCGCGTAGCGCTGGACCTTGCTCAGATAGTTGCGCGCGCTGTCGTGCCCGTCGAAGGGGATCCGCAGGCGCCAGATGTAGCTCTCACCGATACCGAGCGCCGCCTCCTCGCCGAGGGCTTTTGTCCCGCTATAGAAGCTGCAGGGCGGAGAGCGGAAGCTGAAGTTCGGGGCGTCTTCCTCGGTGAAGCCTTGCAGACGTCCACGGTCGCCCTGGATCGCTTCGAGCACGTCCGGCCGCATCAGGTTGGCCTCGGTGCGCCAGATCCCGTCCGTGCCGCGGACCTTCGCCCCGGTGTAGATGCATCCGGAGGACACGTGACCCCAAGGGATGCCAACCATCGCGCAGGCGTGCGCGAGGGTCTGGGGCAGCAGCGTGTTGCCGACCAAGGTGTCGGCCTTGGCGTTCTCGCAGGCGTCGACGTTGGGCCGGCCGGTCAATCCGGCGCAGTTGACCACGAATTCGGGTTTGGTCCGGCGGAGCAGCTCCAGCAAGGGTCCAAAGCGCGTGTAATCGACCTCGCTGCGCGAAACCGGCCTGAAATCGCGGCCGCGGCGCGCGAGCTCTTCCGCGAACGCGGTGCCGATGTAACCTGTGGCTCCAAGGAGTAGGATCATGTCCGGTATGGGGTTCGGGTTTCAGTTGACGCGGGCCTCGGCGACGACGCCCTCGAGATAGGCCCGGTATTCGCAGTTCGGAATCGTGGTGATGACCTGTTCCAACTGGCCGAGCGTGAGGAACCCTCGACGGAAGGCGGCCTCTTCCGGGCAACCGACCTTGATGCCCTGGCGTTTTTCGACGGTCTGCACATAGGCGCTGGCCTCGTGCAGGCTGCTGCTCGTGCCGGCATCGAGCCAAGCGAACCCGCGCCCGAGGCGGAAGACCCGGAGGGTGCCGCGCCGCAGATATTCGAGGTTCACGTCGGTGATCTCGAGCTCGCCGCGCGCGCTCGGCTTCAGGTCCCGGGCGATCTGCACGATCTCGTTGTCGTAGATATAGAGACCGGGGACGGCGTAGTTGGACCGCGGCTGCTTGGGTTTCTCCTCGATCGAGACCGCTTTGCCCGCGGCGTCGAACTCGACGACCCCGTACCGTTCGGGGTCGAGCACGTGATAGCCGAAGACGGTCGCACCGGTGGTGAACTCCGCGAAGGCGCGTTGGAAGGTATCGCCTCCCCAGAAGATGTTGTCGCCGAGGATCAGGCTCACCGCATCCGTACCGATGAAGGTGTCCGCGATACGGAAGGCCTGGGCGATTCCCGCGGGCGATGCCTGCTCGCGGTAGTCGATGGTCGCGCCGAACCGCGACCCGTCGCCCAGCAACTGCCGGAACCGGGGCAGGTCCTGCGGCGTCGAGATCAGGCAGATCTCGCGGATGCCGCCCTCCAGCAAGGTGGTGAACGGGTAGTACACCATCGGCTTGTCATAGACCGGTTGGAGCTGCTTGGACGCGACCATGGTCAAAGGATAGAGCCTCGACCCGGCACCGCCGGCTAATATGATACCTTTCATAGTGTGTTTTTTCTTCGTGTTAACGCGCCCCCTTGAGCAGGCCGGACGCGCTCATCTCGGTGAGCGACCTGAGATAACCTTGCGCCAGCGCGCGATCGGTCTCCTCGGACTGGACCCAACCGGCGAACGCCTTGATCCCTTGCCCGAAACCCACGAACGCATGGCCGCCCAGGACCTCGCGCAGGTTCGTGCCATCGGCGGCCGCGTGGCGGATGTCGCCGATGCGGAACTGGCCTGAGACCTTGAAATCCGCCTCGCGTCCGTACGCATCCGCCAGCGCGGCGACGACGTCGAGCAAGGTCTGACGCTTGCCGGTGCCGACGTTGAGGACCGAGCCGCCGGCGACCGCATGGAGGCCGGCGCGCAGGTTGAACTCCACCACGTCGTCGATGTAGACGAAATCGCGGGTGGCAAGGCCGTCTTCGAAGACGTTGATCTGGCGCTTCTCGAGCAGGAGTTGGCTGAAGATCGAGAGGATGCCGGTGTACGGGTTGCGCAGCGATTGGCCCGGACCGAAGACGTTCTGATACCGGAGAGCGACCGCTGTGATGCCCATCGCGGCGCAAAGATTCAGCACCACCTGTTCCTGGGCATACTTGGTGATGCCGTAGATCGACGTCGGCTGCACCGGGTCCCCCTCGCTCGAAGCGGCCGCTTCGACGGCGAGCCCGCAGACGGGGCAGACGGGCTCGAACCTGCCCTGCTGCATCGCATCGACGGACCGTGTCTTGGGGAACACGGGACCATGCTGCGCGCAGCGATAGGCGCCTTCACCATAGACCGCGCGGCTTGAGCTGACGACGACGCGCTGGATCTCGGCCTTCTTCTGGATCAGCTGCTCGGCGAGCACCGCGGCTGCGTTGACGTTCACGTCCGTGTACTGCCGGACCTGGTACATCGACTGGCCCGTCCCCGTGCCGGCCGCGAAATAGTACACGGTGTCGACCCCGCGGAGCGCCCTGTCGACCGCGACCGGATCACGTGCGTCGCCGACCTGGACCTCGGCTCCTTCCCACACCTTCCGCAAGGTCGCCGACTTCTTGAGATCTTCGCCGTGGATCTGGGGGTCGAACGAATCCAAGATACGGACCTGGTGCCCGCCGGCCAGCAGGCGCAGGGCGGTGCTGCTGCCGATGAAGCCGGCGACGCCGATCAGCAGGATCTTGTGGGTCGATTCAGACATGGATGGGGAGTGTTCGGGCCCGGGTCCGTTCTATCGGACGAGGTTTCGATCGGACGGACGGCAGGACGATGGACTTCTTCACCGCGCGGTGGGCGCCGGAGTTCCTCAGGGTGCCTCTTCCGCAGAGAGGGCCGAATCCACCATCCCGCGGATCAGTTCGGCGAAGGTCGTCTTGGCATGCCAACCTAGAACCCGGGCGGCTTTCGACGGGTCACCAAGCAACCGTCGCGGGTCGGCCTCCCGGTAGAGAGCGGGGTCGGTCCGGACGTGGTCGCGCCATTCGAGTCCGACCGCTCCGAACGCCGTCTCGACGACGTCCTGCACCGAGTGGAGCACCCCGGTCGCGAACACGTAATCGTCCGCGGTCGGCGCTTGGAGGGCCATCCAGAAGCCTTCGACGAAATCCCGTGCGTCGCCCCAATCCCGCTGGGCCGAGGTGTCCCCGAGCCGGAGGACCTGCGCACTGCCTTTCTTGATGGCTGCGGCGGCCCGGCAGATCTTGGCGGTCACGAAATCGGGTCCCCGACGGGGGGATTCGTGGTTGTAGAGGATGCCGTTGACGGCGAAGAGGCCCTGGGTCTGGCAGGCGATGCGGACAAGCGACGTGGCGGCCGCCTTCGACACGCCGTAAGGGTTCACCGGCATGGCCGGAGTGGTCTCATCCTGCGGCTCCACCAGGGGCTGTCCGAACACCTGGCTCGTGCTGGCGTGGAAAAAGCGCGGCGGCCGCTGCTGTCGCCGGCACGCGTCCAGCAGGCGCGCGGTCCCGAGGACGTTGGCATCGAGCGTCGCGATCGGATCGGCGACGCTGACCGCCACATGCGTCTGGGCGGCGAGATGATAGCATTCATCGGGTGCGGCGTGCGCCACCATGCGCTCCAAGGAGACCGCATCCGAAAGACTCGCCACATGGAACCGGATGCGGTCCGCGGACCCACCGACCAAGGAACGCGCCGGGTCCGTGCCTTCGCGCACCATGCCGTGGACCTCGTACCCTTTCGAGAGGAGGAGTTCGGCGAGGTAGGACCCGTCTTGGCCGGTGATGCCGGTGAGCAGAGCGCGAGGCATGAGCGGGGCAGAGGGCGGAGCGCGAAGGGCAGAGCGCGAAGGGCAGAGCGCGAAGGGCAGAGCGCGAAGGGCAGAGCGCTAAGGGCGGAGCGCTAAGGGCGGAGCGCAGAGGGCAGAGCGCGAAGGGCGGAGCGCAGAGGGCAGAGCGCGAAGGGCGGAGCGCAGAGGGCGGAGCGCAGAGGGCGGAGCGCAGAGGGCGGAGCGCTAAGGGCTAAGGGCGGAGCGCTAAGGGCTAAGGGCGGAGCGCTAAGGGCTAAGGGC
>CAIWVP010000141.1 GCA_903916195.1 uncultured Verrucomicrobiota bacterium
GGCAGCGCGGACCCTACCCACGATTGCAGGGACGGGCTGCCGCCCGTCCGTGGATTTTTCCCGCGTCGTCGGGAGATCCGCCTTCAGGCACCTAGACCGCAGACCCTGCCGGGCTGCGCTCCATCCGCCGACCTGTCCGCCACTTCTGATCGCACCCCATCGTCCGGACCGGGAGACCGGATTTCTCGGTCCGCCGCGCGCTGCCGCATCCGGACTCGGGGCGGGAGTTGTGTCGGCATTCCCCGTTTCTCGTTCCCCGCTGCACGTGCCGGTCGACCCTCGCGGCCGGTGCACAAGTTTAACCGGAAAGATTTTGACGCCCCCACATATCGTGGGCTAGCTCAGCCGTAGCCGCAGCCGGTTGTGCTGTGGCGCAAATTATGCGGTGTCCGAAATGCGGCGGCCAGGATGACAAGGTCATCGATTCCCGGGCCTCGAAAGAGGGCTCGGTGATCCGGCGTCGACGCGAATGCCTCGGATGCACCCACCGATTCACGACCTACGAGGAGATCGAGCACGAGGCGCTCTTCGTGGTGAAGCGCGATGGTCGGCGTGAGTTGTTCTCCAAGGACAAGCTGCTCTCCAGCGTCAAACGTGCTTGCCAGAAGCGTCCGGTGGCCGAGCAGGCGATCGCCGACGCCGCGGAGCGGGTCACCGGCGAGATCACCGACAAGTTCGACCGCGAGGTGCCGAGCAAGGACCTCGGCGAGTTGGTGATGCGCGAGCTCCGGTCGCTCGACGGCGTGGCCTACGTGCGGTTCGCGAGCATCTACCGCGAGTTCCAGGAGGTGGGCGAGTTCGTCGAAGAGATCCACCGGCTCGCCACGTTGCCGCCATCGGACAAGCGCCAGATGGCGCTGTTGCCCGACGGCTACGAAGAATCCGATACCAAGGACAAACCATGATCCAATTGCGCGAAGACCATCTGCTCGTGGAACAGCCCGGTGGCGGATACCTTGCTTGGTCGGCCGATCAGCTGGCGCTGGAGTTCGTCGGCGGCGCGGCGGGCCTCTTGGACGCAGAGATGCTCAAGCACGTCTCGGCCGGCGTGATGCACTATTTCCGGGAAGAACTGGACCGCACGACCGTGACGGTCGGCGAGTTCGCCGAGGCCTTGACCAAGGTGTTGAAAGGGCTGGGTTTCACCGCCGAGGTGACCGAGGTCCGGGTTGGAGACAACCGCCGCGTCGCCGATCTCCGCCAGCTCGCTTGCATGACGGGCAAGCTCGGTGAGCTCGAGTTCTTCACCCAACTCCGCGAAGTGCTCCGCAAGGAGTTGGCGACCGCGCCCCGCGCCGTCGAATTCCGCGGGCTGCGCGGCTGTGTGAAACAGCTCGTCGGCCGCAAGCACTGGTGTCCGGCCTGCGACAAGATGGAAGCTTGGATCGTCGAATCGCTCCGCGGATGGTTCGGGCAGGAACCCGGCGCGGAGAAGACGGCGCTGGTCGTCCGTTGAGCCTGTGAGACGCTAAAACGCCCACCGGGCCCTCTCTCCCATGACGCTTTTCGAGAAGATCATCGCCCGCCAGATCCCGGCCGACATCGTGCACGAGGACGACCAGGTGATCGCCTTCCACGACATCCGTCCGCAAGCGCCGGTCCACATCGTCGTCATCCCCAAGAAGTCCATCCCGCGCATCGGCGAGGCGCGGCCGGACGATGCCGCGGTGCTCGGTCACCTGATGCTGGCCGCGGCATCCGTCGCGAAGGCCGCCGGTCTGGGCGAGACGGGGTTCCGTCTGGTGATCAACAACGGTCCGGATGGCGGCGAGACCGTTCCGCACCTGCATTGCCACGTGCTCGGCGGTCGGCCGCTCGCTTGGCCGCCCGGCTGAGGGAGGCGCGAACGGCGCGATCGGACGCCGGCTCCGCAGCCGCCTGATCGCCTCACCGAGGCAGGCGCCGGGCCGCCTTTTTGCCGAACGCTCCGGCAGCAGCCGAGCGGTTGATCACTGCCCCTTCGTTCTCCCCTGTTTCCAAACCTTGGGCACGCCTCTGGACCGAGGGCTTTCCTGTCTGCGGCTCCGAATCCGTGGCGGTGGATAAGCCACCGTTGCCAAGGCTCCGCGCCCGCCCGTAGGCTGCGCTGACTTGGCCGGACCCCGTCCGCGCCGTCCGATGAGCGAATATCGCGTCCAGTTCGAGGTCTTCGAAGGCCCGCTCGACCTCCTGCTTCACCTCGTGAAGAAGGAGGAGGTGGACATCTATCAGGTCAACCTCACCAAGATCGCCACCGAGTTCGTCGCCTATCTGGAGCAGATGCGCTCGCTCGACCTCGAGGTGGCGGGCGAGTTCCTGGTGATGGCCGCCACGCTCATCTACATCAAGAGCCGTGAACTGCTCCCGGTAGAGCAGCAGGCCCTGGTCGAGGCCGAGGACGACGATGGCGACGACCCGCGCTTCGAGCTGATCCGCAGGCTGGTGGAGTACAAGAAATTCAAGGACGCCGCGGCCCAGCTCCAGGTCCGCGAAGGCGACCAAGAGAACACCTACGAGCGCCGGCCGGCGAAGCCTGAGTTCGAGCCGGTGGACGCCCCGGCCCAGGCTCCGGTTTCGGTCTTCGACCTGATCGGGGCGGTCAGCCTCATCCTCAAACGGTTCCACGCCCGCGACGACGTCCGCGAGATCGACGCGGATCCTTACACCGTCAGCGAGAAGATCGAATCCCTGCGGACGTTGCTGGCGGAGCGGGGCACCTTGCGCTTCAGCGAACTGTTCGCGTCCGCCCGCAGCCGCGCCGAGGTGGTGGTCACGTTCCTGGCCATGCTCGAGCTCACCCGGCTCAAGCAGCTGTCCTTGTCGCAGGACGGCGAGTTCGGCGAGATCGAAGTCACTTCGGGGCCTCCGGCAGCCGTGGCGATGGCCGAGGTCGAAGCCGAGACCGGACCGGTCCAGTTGGAGCTGGCGGCCGCGGTGCCGTCCGAGGCGGCTTCTCCCGATTCGCTGCCCGATTCTGTGCCGGTCGCCGTGGCGTCCGACGAACCTCAGGCCGCCTAGGCCGCACCTTTCAAATGGTCCAACAGCTCTTCTTCATGGAACTGAAGTTCGTCCTCGAATCGCTGCTGATCGCGGCGCCGAAGCCGCTCTCGCCGACGGAGCTGCGCGACGTCCTGACCAAGGCCGCCGACGAGGAGGGCGCGGCGGAGCACGTCCGCGCCTGCCGGAAACTTCCGCTGGAAAAAATCAGCGAGGCGCTGGGCCGGTTGGCCCAGGACCACGAGGCGGCCGCGCGGAGCTATCGGCTCGTCTGTGTCGCGGGTGCCTGGCAGTTCGTGACCCTGCCGGAGTCCGCGCCGTGGCTGCGCGCGTTCGTCGGGGTGAAGAGCCGCCCTACCAAGCTGTCCCAGCCGGCGCTGGAGACCCTCGCGGTGATCGCCTATCGGCAGCCGGTGACGCGCGCGGAGTGCGAGCAGATCCGCGGCGTGGCCGTGGACGGCGTGATCGCCACGCTGAAAGAGCGCGGCCTGATCGAGGAGGCCGGGCGCGCGGAGGTCATCGGACGGCCGATGCAGTACGCGACGACGGCGGCGTTCTTGGAGTACTTCGGGCTCCCGGGTCTCGACGGGATGCCCGCGGCGGACGAACTGCGGCGCATCCCGGTCGTCCGACCGGAGTCATTGCTCACGGTGGATCCCGGCCTCGCGACCGCGCCGCCCCAGGAACTGGCGCTCGGCGAGGCGACCCCGCCGGCGGATGCGGTGGTGGATGCGCCGATCGATGCGTCTTCCGAGGTGGTGGCCGAAGTTCCAGCCTCGGAGCCGACGGATGAGCCTCAGCCGTGACCGGAAGAAATAGGCCCCCCGATGGCGCCGGATCGCGATCCCGCTGCGGCGTGTGACGCCAAGCAGCGGCCGGGGACGCGGACGTGCCTTCGAGTCGGGCCCCGTCGGGAGGGCGGCCTTCCCGGTCCGCCGAGCGTCCTCCGTGTCCCAGCGCGAGGATCTGATCCCATGCCCTGCGGAGTCCGCATCGCGTCGAGCGACCTTGCTCCACGGTCCGAGAGACCGGTGTGCCGGAGGATCCGCGGTCGTCCGGCCGCCGAACCGGGAGATCCCGAGGATGGACCTGGACGGGATCCGTCCGCAGTCTCAGTTCCTCGATCATCCCCATGAAGCCACGCCTCCTCGCGCTCCCGTTCGTGCTCGCCCTCGCGACTTTCGCGGGCATCGCCGCTCCGTTGCCCCGGCTCAAGGTCAGCGACAACCACCGCTTCCTCGTCACGGCCGAAGGCAAGCCGTTCTTCTGGCTCGGCGACACGACCTGGGAGCTCTTCCACCGACTGGACCGCGAGGAGGCCGGACGCTTCTTGGAGAACCGCGCGGCGAAGGGCTTCAACGTCGTGCAGGCCGTCGCGCTCGCCGAGTTCGACGGCCTGACCGCGCCGAACGCCTACGGCCGTCTCCCGCTGAAGGACAACGACCCGCTCCGGCCGGACGAGGAGTACTTCAAGCACGTCGATTGGATCGTCGCGAAGGCCAACTCGCTGGGCATCTACGTCGGGTTCCTGCCGACCTGGGGCGACAAGTGGAACAAGAAATGGGGCGCCGGGCCGGAGGTCTTCACGCCGGAGAACGCCGAGATCTATGGCGAGTGGCTCGGTCGGCGTTACAAGGACGCCGGCCTCGTGTGGATCCTCGGCGGCGATCGGCCGGTCGAGAACGACGGCCACAAGGGGATCATCCATGCGATGGCGCGCGGGCTGCGCAACGGCGACGGCGGTGCGCATCTCATCACCTTCCATCCGACCGGCGGCAGCGGCTCGAGCGTGCCCTTCCACGACGCGGCATGGCTCGACTTCAACATGCGGCAGAACGGCCACGACCCGGAGTTCACCGGCCGCTACGACAAGACGCGCGAGGATCACGACCGCACGCCGGTGAAGCCCGTGCTCGACGGCGAGCCCATCTATGAGGGGCATCCGGTCTCCTTCGACGCGAAGAAGCACGGCCACTCCGTCGCGGCGGACATCCGGCGGCCGTTCTACTGGGACGTCTTCACCGGCGGGTTCGGCCACACCTACGGACACCACTCCGTGTGGTCCATGCACAGCTCCAAGCACAAGCCGGTCAACTCCCCCATCATGCCGTGGACCGAGGCGATCGACGAACCCGGTGCGTCCCAGGTCGGCATCGGCCGACGGCTGATGGAGTCGCGCCCCTTCCTCACACGCATCCCCGACGACTCGGTGCTCGTGCCGACGGAGTATCCGACGCTGGTGCCGGGGGCGGGCACGCGACGCTTCGTCGCCACGCGCGACGCGGACGGCAGCTACGCGATGGTCTACGTGCCGGTGGGCCGCACCTTCAGCGTCCGCATGGACAAGATCTCCGGCGCGAAGGTGAAGGCGTGGTGGTTCGATCCGCGCGATGGCAAGGCCACGGTCATCGGCACCTTCGCGAACCGGGGCGAGCGCGCCTTCACTCCGCCTGCGCCCGGCGAGCTGCTCGACTGGGTGCTGGTGCTGGACGACGCGGCGAAGCGGTATCCCGCGCCCGGCAGCCGCAACATCCACTGAATGATCGATACGTCGGATGCTCGTGCTGGAAGACGCGGATCGGAAGCCTTCGGAACGGTCCAGAACTTCTCCCCGACCATGACCACCGCGTCCCGCATCGGATTGCTCGCCCTCGCTTTGACCGCCGTCTCCGGGGCTGTCCAGGCGGCGGTTCCTCACCACTTCGACCTGCGTCTCTACACGGTCACCTCCGGCAAGATGGACGGCGTGATGGAACGTTTCCGAGGCACGGTCGATCCGGTGCGCCGGAAGCACGGCATCGAGACCGTGGGCTATTGGTCCGCGCCCGGCACCACCAACGGCGGCATCTTCGCGTACCTGTTGGCGGCCCGGAGCCAGGAAGGATTGCAGGACCAAGAGAAGGAGTCCGGTGCCGACCCGGATTTCCAAAAGGGCCACGCGGCCTCGGATCAGAAGCACGGCAAGACCGTGGACATCATCGTGTCGATGCCGCTGGTCGTGGACCCGACCGCGAAGTTCGATCTCGCGGCGTCCTCGAAACCGCGCGCCTTCGACCTGCGCATCTACTCCGTGCTTCCCGGCAAGCTGGCTGCCTTTCGCGACCGCTGGCGGGATCACGCGGTCCCCATCTACGAGCGCCACGGCTTGCACAGCATCGGTTGGTGGGTGGCGGCGAAGAAGGATGCCGAGGGACACGACCAGTTCATCTGCCTGCTCGCCGGCGAAAGCGTCGGGTCGATCCAGAGATCCATCGGCGAGTTCCACCAAGATCCCGAGTGGCGACGCGTGGAAAAGGAGACCGAGATGGATGGCAAGTTGCGCGGCGGGGTGACCGCCCACAGACTGGTCCCCACCGATTTCTCCAAGCTCCAATGAAGACACCCGGTCCGATTCTCGCGCTGCTCCTGGGCCTTGGCGCAGCCTCTGTCGTCGCTGAAGACTGGCCGCAATTCCGCGGGCCCGACCACCAGGGACATTCCTCGGAGATCCATGTCCCGCTGACGTGGAGCGCGACCGAGAACGTGGCGTGGAAGACGGCGCTTCCCGGCGAGTCGTGGTCGTCGCCGATCGTCTGGGGCGACCGCGTGTTCGTCACCACGGCCACGGAGGACGGCCAGTCCTGCCGCGTGATCGCGTTGGAGCGGAAGTCGGGGAAGATCGTCTGGGACAAGGAGGCCTTCCGGCAGGTCACGCGCAAGAAGGAGGGACGCAACAGCTACGCCACGCCCACGCCCGCGACGGACGGCCAGCGCGTCTATGCCTGTTTCGGCGACGGCAGTTTCGCCGCGTTCGATCTTGCCGGTGACGTCGTCTGGACGAACCGTGAGCACCGGTTCTACAGCCAGCACGGGCTCGGCACATCGCCCATCCTGCGCGACGGCCTGTTGATCATGGCCCGCGACGGCAGCGACGACGGCGAGGACAAGAAGCTCGGTTGGCAGACGCCGTGGGACCGGTCCTACGTCCTGGCCCTCGACGCGGAGACGGGCAAGGAACGCTGGAGGACGAAACGCGGCCTCTCTCGCATCTCGCACGGTGCGCCCGCCATCTGGACCCCGCCCGGCGGCCGCGCGCAGGTCGTCAGCGAGGCCGGCGACGTGGTGCAGGGCTTCGACCTGCGCACCGGCGAGCGGATCTGGACCAGCAAGGTCGTCGGCGAAGGCAAGGTGCCGTCCACGGTGGTCGGCGACGGGTTCGTGTTCACCTGCGGCGGCTGGGGAGGCAAGGAGACGACCAAGGCCTTCAAGCTCGGCGGCATCGGTGATCTCGATGAGACCAACCTGGTGTGGGAACAGAAGAAGGGCATGCCCAAGGTGCCGTCGCTGATCCATGTGAAGCCGCATCTGTTCGGCATCACCGACGGCGGGGTCGCGACCTGCCTGAAGGCCGACACCGGCGAGTTGGTGTGGCAGGAGCGCGTGGGCGGGAACTTCTCCGCGTCGCCGGTCGCCGCCGCGGGACGCATCTACTTCGTGGGCGACAACGGCGAGACGACCGTCATCGAGGCGGGGCCCGGGTTCAAAGTCCTGTCGAAGAACCCGCTCGGCGAACGGGTGCAGGCGTCGATGGCCATCGCATCGGGACATCTCTTCATCCGCACGGAAAAGAACCTGTTCTGCATCGGTGACCGCTGACCGGCTTCATGCCTAGGGTCGGGCTCTGCCCAGCATGAACTCCCTTGCGTCATTCCGACCGATCGTCTGCGCGCTCGCGATCACCTCGTTCAGCCTCGGGAGCCGAGCGGCCGAGGCATCCGGTCTCAAGCCCTTCAACACCGAGCCCGCCACCAACGGCCCGATGCCGGTGGCCGAGGTGGTCGCGCAGTCGGAACTGCCTCCCGGCTTCAAGCTATCGGTCTTCGCCTCCGAGCCGGATATCCAGCAACCCATCGGCATGGCCACCGATGCGCGAGGGCGCCTCTGGGTCGCGGAGAACTACACCTACTCGGAGCACAAAGTGGGTTTCCACAAGGAGCTCCGGGACCGCATCGTCGTCTTCGAGGACACCGACAACGACGGGCGCTTCGACAAGCGGACGGTGTTCTGGGACGGCGCGGAACGGTTGACGAGCGTCGAGATCGGCCTCGGCGGCGTGTGGGCGCTGGCGTTGCCGAACCTCTATTTCATCCCGGACGAGAACGGTGACGGGGTCGCCGACGGTCCGCCGCAGATCGTCCTCGACGGTTTCGAACATGCCGTCGGTCATCACACGGTGGCGAACGGGTTGCGTTGGGGCCCGGACGGATGGCTCTACGGACGGCACGGCATCCAGAGCACCTCGCGCATCGGGCCGCCCGGCACGCCCGCCGACCAGCGCACCGCGATGAACGTCGGCATCTGGCGCTATCATCCCGCGCGGCACGTCACCGAGGTCGTCGCCCAAGGGACGACGAATCCGTGGGGCATGGACTGGGATGCGCGCGGCGAGCTGTTCTTCATCAACACCGTCATCGGCCACCTCTGGCACGTCATCCCGGGCGCCCATTACCGGCGCATGTACGGTGACGATCCCTTCGCGCACGTCTACGAGCCGATCGAGCAGACGGCGGACCACGTCCACTGGGGCGCCGGCGAGAACTGGACCGACGTGCGCAAGGGCGTGAGCGATGTCACCAGCGCGGCCGGCGGCGGACACGCGCACACGGGTCTGTTGATCTACCAAGGGGGTCGGTGGCCGGAAGCGTGGAACGACAAGCTGCTCACCATCAATTACCACGGCCGCCGCTTGAACGTCGAACAGCTCGACCGCCAGGGCAGCGGCTTTGTCGGGCGGCACAACCCCGATGCCTTCTTCTTCGCGGACCCGTGGTTCCGCGGCATCGATCTCGTCGCCGCGCCGGATGGCGGCGTGTTCGTGAGCGATTGGAGCGACGCGGGCGAATGCCACGACGACGACGGCATCCATCGCACCAGCGGCCGCATCTACAAACTCAGCTACGGCGACGCGAAGAAGGGGAGCGCCACCGACCTGTCGACGCTCGGCGACGTCGACCTGGCGAAACTCCAAGGCAGTGCCAATGACTGGATGGCGCGGCAGGCGAGGCGGGTGCTCGCGGATCGCGCCCGCCGCGGCACGTCGTTGAAAGACGCCCGCGCCGCGTTGCAGAGGCTGGCGATGGACGACGGCAGCGAGGTCATCCGGCTTCGGGCGCTGTGGTCGCTCCAGGTGTCGGGCGGCGTGGACGACGGCCTGTTGCGCGCGAGATTGAAAGGCACGGAATCCGAGCGCGCCTGGGCCCTCCGCCTGATGGAGGACGCATCCCACGCCGATTCCGGGGCAGGGGAGACATTCCAGCGCTTCGCCGAGAAGGAACTGCCCCGCCTCGCCTCTTCCGAGAAGTCCGCGCTGGTCCGGGTGACGCTCGCTTCGTTGCTCCAGAAGCTGCCGCTCGCGCGGCGTCCGGCGCTCGCCCAAGCGTTGCTCTCGCACGTCGAGGATGCCGAGGACCACAACCTGCCTTTGATGCTCTGGTATGGGATCGGGCCGTTGGCCACGAACGATGCGCGCTTCGTCGATCTCGTGGCCAAGGCACGCATCCCGCGCGTGCAACGGCTTGCCGCCCGTAGGCTCGCGGAAGACATCGACGCGGCACCCCGACGTGTCGATGCCCTGCTTGCCGCCGTCGCGGAGGGTTCCTCGGGACCTTCGCGCCAAGCGGTCCTCACCGGGCTCGCGGACGGCTTCGCCGGCCGGCGCAAGGTCGCCAAGCCCGCGTCGTGGGATGCGCTCGGATCCCGGCTCACCGAAGGAGCGGACGAGTCCCTGAAGGACCGCATCCGCGACTTGAGCGCGTTGTTCGGCGACAGCCGGGCGCTGGTCCGCATCAAGGAGGTCGCTCTGGACAAGGATGTGGCCCTGCCGCGTCGCCGCGCCGCGTTGCGGTCCTTGATCGATGCCCGTGCCGACGGCTTCCGCGCGGTCTGCGAGCAGTTGATGGCGGTCCGCCATCTGTCCGCCGTGGCCGCGAGCGGGCTGGCGTTGTTCGACGACCTCGCCGTGGCCGACCGACTCCTCGCCGAATGGCCGGATCTCGATGGCGCCGAAAAACCTCCGGTGCTGAACGTGCTCCTCGCTCGTCCCGCGTGGACGATGAAGCTGCTCGACGCGATCGCCGCCGGCAAAGTCCGAAGGACCGAGCTCGGCGTCGCCCAGGCCCGGCAGATCCGCGCTCTCCACGACGACGCTTTGACGCAGCGGCTCACCGACACGTGGGGCGCGATCCAGGACCCCGACGACGCGACCAAACGGGCCGCGATGCAGAACTGGCGGCAGAAGCTGGGACCCGAGGCCCTGAAGCGGGCGGATCCCGCCGAAGGACGGAAGCTCTACATGCAGTCCTGCGGCGCCTGCCACCTGCTCTACGGCGCGGGCGGCTCCATCGGTCCCGACCTCACCGGGTCCGGTCGGCAGAACCTGGATTATCTGCTGGAGAACATCCTTTTCCCCAGCGCGATCGTGGCGCCCGAGTTCCGCCAGACGACGCTGACGCTCAAGGATGGCCGGTCGCTGAGCGGCGTCATCCGCAGCCGGAACAACCAAGCGGTGGTCATCCAGATGATCGGCGAGACGGCCACCGTCGGTCTGTCCGATATCGCGCAGCAGGAGACATCGCCGTTGTCGCTGATGCCCGAGGGATTGCTCGACGGGTTGACCGGAGTGCAGGCCTTGGACTTGTTCTCCTATCTCATGAGCCGTTCCCCGCCGGCCGGCCGATGAGCGACCCGCGAGGAGGAGCGCGAGCCCTGCCATGAACCGATCTGTGTCACGGCATGTGTCGGCTTGGTCCGTCGCAGCGATCCTGGTCGGCAGCGCCGCCGGTGCCGCGTCGCTGAACGTCCCGGCCGGCTTCGAGATCACGTCCGTCGCCGGCCCGGATGTCCGATTCCCTATGTTCGCCACGCTCGACGACCAAGGGCGGCTCTATGTGACCGAATCGTCCGGGCAGGACCTCTATGCCGAGTTGTCGAAGCAGGTCCGCGGCTGCCGCATCCGCTGCCTGGTGGACCGGGATGGCGACGGCCGCTACGAGACCAGCCGCCTCTTCGCCGAGGGGCTGGTCCCTTCGATGGGCGTCGTCTGGCACGCAGGCAAGATCTACGCCGCCGATCCGCCGGACCTCGTCACCCTCGAGGACACCGACGGCGACGGACGCGCCGACAAGCGGACCGTCGTCCTCACCGGCTTCGGCCATACCGACAACGGCAGCCTGCACGGATTGCGGTTCGGCCCCGACGGCTGGCTCTACCTCACCACCGGCGAACCGGACGGCTACCGTCTGAAGCGGACCGATGGTTCCGTGCTGGAGGGAAAAAGCGGAGCGCTGCTCCGTTGCCGACCGGACGGCTCCGGGGTCGAAGTCGTGTCGCGGGGCTTCGAGAATCTGGTCGAGGTGGTGTTCCTCCCCACCGGCGAGATCATCGGCACGGACAACTGGTTCCAGCTTCCGGCCGACGGGATCCGCGACGCGCTCGTGCATCTGGTGGAGGGCGCGCTCTATCCCTACGCCCCGGATACCGGGACGCCCCAGCCGATCACCGGTGATCCGTTGCCGGCCGTTGCCCGCTACCCGGCGGTCGCGCTGAGCGGGCTCGAGCTTTATCGCGGCACGGCGTTTCCGGCGGCGATGCACGGCAGCCTGTTCTCGGCCCAGCACAACACGCGCAAGGTCGTCCGGCACCAGCTGCAGCGGGTGGGTTCCACCTTCCGCTCGGTGGACGAAGATTTTGTGTGGACCGACGATCCGGACGTTCATCCCTCCGACGTGCTGGAAGGCACCGACGGCTCGCTGATCGTGGTCGATACGGGCAGTTGGTACATCCACCACTGCCCGACCGGGCGCATCCGCCGGAACGCGGCGCCGGGCGGGATCTATCGGGTCCGTTTCACCGGGAACCAGGACCCTGCCGCTTCGGCGCCGGCGAAGCCCATCGAAGCGGAAGCCCTCGCCGCGGAGCTCCGCGCGATGGGACGTCGCGGTGACCGCTCCGGTGCGGCCCGGTTGGGTCCGCTGCTCCGCCATCCGGCGCCGTACGTCCAACTGGCTGCGGCCGAGGCGCTCGCCGCCTGCGGTTCCTCGAAGGAT
Organism: uncultured Verrucomicrobiota bacterium; assembly: GCA_903916195.1. GTDB lineage: Bacteria > Verrucomicrobiota > Verrucomicrobiia > Limisphaerales > UBA9464 > CAIVQB01. Next base: position 12,060 of record CAIWVP010000141.1, read on the forward strand.
GTCCCTGTCTTGATCGATCGTCTGGGCGCCGCCGCCGACCGCTTCATCGAGCATGCGTTGGTCCACGCGCTGTATCGGCTGGCGGACGTCGGGCAACTCACCGCCGCGCTCGGCCACGCCGACCCGCGGGTGCAGCGCGCGGCGCTCGTGCTGCTCGATCGACCGCCGCATCGGACCTTGTCCGCGGAGGCCGTGCTGGAGCGTGCCTTCGCCGCCGATGGACCGCTGCGTCGGGCCGCCCAGGATTGCCTGCAGCGGCATCCGGAATGGGTCGGACAGGCGCTGCCGGTCATGACGCGGTTGTTGTCCGCGACGGCGCCGAGCACGGGCGAGCTGGATTCGCTCCGCGCCTTTGCCGTCGCCTTCCATGCGCAGCCGACGGTGGCGGATCTCGTGGCCAAGGCGGTCGGCGACGAGATCCACACCGCCGAGCCGCAACGCCTCGCGCTGTTGGAAGCGATGGCGCGCACGCCGAAGGACAAACTTTCCGCCGGTAGCCGTGCCGCTTTCGCAATCGCGCTCCGTTCACCGTCCGTCGCCGTGCGGACGCAGGCGCTGCGTGGTATCAAAACGCTGCGCCTGGACGGATTGGACGTCGCCCTGCGCGCCGTCGCGAATGACACGAAGACCAGCGACGCGCTCCGCGTGCAGGCGTTGCGGAGCCTGGTCCGAAGCCAGGCCACCTTGGACGCCGATCCGTTCGCCGTCCTGCTCCGCGAGCTAGGGCCGGGGGTGCCGCAGCCGAGACGGTCCGCGGCCATGGATGTGCTCGGCGTCTCGCGGCTGGATGACCCCCAGTTCGTGCGGTTCATCCAGGCGGCCGCGGGCGATCTGATGCTCTCGCCGGCGTCCGTGGTCGGCGCCGTTCCCCCCGGCGGTTTGAGCCCGGAAACCGCACGGACGCTGCTCGGTTATCTGCAAGCCCGCGTGGAGGCGGGTTGGCAACTCGCGGAACAGCAGTTGGCGGCGGTCGCCGCGGCGGTACCGATGGGCCGCGCCGGCAACCTGGAAGCGTTGCGCGCCGGATTGGCGCGCGCCGTGGAGCAGCAGCATGGGAAGTTGGTGACGCTGGAACCGTTGCTTCGCGGAGGCGACCCGGAGCGGGGCCGGATCGCCTTCGGACGGAAGGCCGGCTGCGTGAACTGTCATCAGGTCGCCGGCCAAGGCGGTTCGTTGGGACCCGACCTGACGAAGATCGGGGCCATCCGCGCCGGCCGGGATCTGATCGAATCCATCGTCATGCCCAGCGCCACCTTCGCGCAGGGATACGAGACCTACAGCGCCACGCTTCGTTCCGGCGAGATCGTCACGGGCATCCGCGTCCGCCAGCCCGACGACGCGGTGGTGCTCCGCGACGCCAGCGGTGCGGAGACCCGGCTCGATGCCTCGGAAGGCGCGACCGTCGAGCGGCAGAAGCTGTCCTTGATGCCCGAGGGCCTGCTGGGCGGGCTCAGCGAAGCCGAGACCAGCGACCTGCTCGCGTACCTGCAAAGTCTCAGATGAAAGCACTTGTCGCCCGGAGATCGTTGATCGGCGGCGAGATCGCCGCCCCGAAGGAGCAGCTCATCCGTGTTCTGATGAAGCAGACCCAGGGCGACGCCGCCGCCGTCGGCTGGAAGTTCCGCCCGCTCGTCGGGCGATCGGTGGATGACTGACGGGCCTGCCGTGATCGCGGACTCCATAACGGCCGCTGTCCGTTTTAAACCGGTGGCCAGGACTCCAGGACGATGGAATCGTCCAAAAGTTCGACGCTGCCGTGCTGGGCCGGCCCAAGTCGGCGGCTAACCTCTCGACCGTCTCCGCCATTCGATCCCCCATGAAGTCCGCACCCATCCTGCTCATCGCCCTGCTGGTGAACGTCGCGGCGTCCGCCGGCCCGCTCGCCGGCCACAAGCTGCTGGTCACGTCGGTGCGCACGGGCGACACCGAGGTCTTTGTCGCCGATCCCGAGACGGGCGACATGACCAATCTCTCCCGTTCGCCGAAGTCGGAGGACCGTTATCCCTGCTGGTCGCCCGACGCCAAGCACGTGGTCTTCATGAGCGACCGCCAGCATTCGACCAACCTCTGGGTGATGGACGCCGATGGCTCGCACGTCCGCCGTCTGCTCACGTCGCCGAAGGTCTGCTACATGCCGAGCTGGCAGAAGACCGCGCACGGCGAGCGCATCGTCTTCGGCATGCATGGCGACAAGCCGGAGATGGCGAGCATCCGGCCCGACGGCAGCGACCTGCGCATGCTGGGCGAAGGCCACGACCCGACGCTGTCGCCCGACGGCAAGCGCATCACCTACACCGGCCATCCGCCCGAAGGCGGCGTGACGGTCTATGTGATGGACTGGGACGGCTCCGGCAAACGGCGGGTCGTGCAGACCACGAGCAAGGTCGGCGCGACCTTCCCGAACTGGTCGCCGGATTCGCGCCGGATCGTCTACTCGTTCCCGGTCGGCGACGCGCTGGAACTCTTCATCATCGGCGCCGACGGCGCCGACCATCGCCAACTCACGGCCTTCGGCGGCACGAGCATCTGCACGCCGAGCGCGTGGTCGCCGGACGGGAAGTGGATCTCCTTCCGCCGGACCGACGAACGCTACTGGAGCAATCCGGAGCGGATGGTGAAGATCTATTCCGAGAAGCCCGCCGACAAACGTCCCGTCTGGGTCGTCCGCCCGGACGGTTCCGATGCCGCGCTGATCGAGCCGTTGCGCTTCCAGATGGCCATCGACGGCAGCCGCGCGAGCTGGAAGCCGGCGCGGTGAACGCCAGGCCGGTGCGCGTTTCGTTCAAGCGATGCGACCGTCCGTCCTATCGGTCGCCGATCCAGCGGCGGCGGCACCGTGGTCGGACGTCGTCATCCTCGCCGTGGCCCGTGCACTGGTGCCGCTGATGGAGCCGGGCGCGATCCTGATGACGCCCGATCCTGCCGCGCTCTTGGACGACCCACTCCCGCACTGCGAGCACATCGGCTGCGCGATCTCGTCCTCGGGCCCCTACGCATCCAGATCGCGGTGTTGTCCGGCGAGACGAACGGCACCTTCCCCGACGCCGCCTACAAGATCGGCAAGCGCACGGAACCGGTGCTGTTCCGTGAAGGGTGGCAGAGGATCTTCGAGTTGGCGGATCTCCGCGAGCAGGGGTGCGACATCACCCAGCGAGAGTCCGGCGACCCGTCGTCGGTGGTTCGTCGAGAACGTTCCCCCGACCCGGGCCCTGCGGAACAGGCCTCGGGGCGGTCCTGCTCGACAGCCTGCGGGACGGCATCGCCAAGCGGTTGGCATGCCGTCGGATCATCCTGGCCTCGCCCAGGCAGGGCCCGCTGTCCGGCGCAGACGGAGGGCGTGAGGTGCCATCGGTAGGGGCGGCACCGTCAGGTCCGGGTGCACGGAAATTGGGAGGGAAGGGTTCCACGAGCCCCGGGCACTCCCACGCCGCGCACGGAAGAAAACGGGGACCCGTGGAGCTCGTCCCCCCCCGCGATGGGGGTGAGCGTTGGGCGTTGGGCGCGTTCGCTTCCAGGGCCTCCCGGCCCCCTGTTTCCCGACGTTCCGGATCCGGCCCGGGCCGGCAAAACGCTCGCTTCGTCGCCTTCGCTGCGTATCGTCAGGTTCTGTTCGACACTGCTGCCCGTGATGCGCTGCCTGACCTGCTTTTCTCTGCTGCTCCTCGCCGTGTCCGCCGTCTCCGCGGAGGACATCGTCTTCCCGCCGGACGCAGGGGTGGTGGACGTCAGCAAGGCCCCGTACTTTGCCAAGGGCGACGGCAAGACCGACGACACCGATGCCATCCAGCAAGCGCTGCTCGACCATCCGGCTTCGGACAAGATCGTCTATCTTCCGGACGGCACCTACCTCGTCTCCGCCTCGCTCCGCTGGGCGGGCCACGAAGACAGCGAGCGGGCCCAACGGGCGACCATCCTCCAAGGCCAGAGCCGTGCAGGAACGGTGGTCCGGTTGGTGGACCGCGCTCCGGTTTTCGGCAATTCCGGTCGTCCACGGGCGCTGGTCTGGACCGGCGAGGAAGGCGACGACCACGTGCGCAACGCGGTGCGGAACCTCACGCTGGACACCGGTGCCGGGAATCCTGGTGCGATCGGCCTGCAGTTCGCGGCCAACCAGCAGGGCTGCGTCCGCGATGTGGACATCATCGCCGGCGGCAAAGGCGGTCGGGTCGGCTTGGACTTGTCGCAGGTCGAGCGCATCGGGCCTTGCTGGATCCAGCGCGTGCGGATCCGAGGTTTCGATGTGGGCGTGCAACTGGCCAATTCCCTGCACTCGGTCACCTTCGAGGACATCGAGCTGACCGGTCAGGTCGTGGCCGGGATCCGCAACCGCGGGCAGGTCGTGAATCTCCGCCGTGTGACGAGCACCAACAACGTCCCGGCCATCCAGAACACCGATCCGACCGGGTTCATCACGCTGCTCGATTCCACGTTCCAAGGGCTGCCCGCGAAGCGGCCTCCTGCCGCGATCCAGAACAAAGGCCTGATGTTCGCGCGCCAGATCTCGACGCCGGGCTACACGAACGCCATCGAGAACCGCGCGGCCAGCGGCGACAACGTCTCGGGCCCCGAGGTCCGGGAGTTCGTCTCGCACCCGATCTTCAACATCTTCCCGGCGCCCCAGTACGCCCTCTATCTGCCGATCGAGGAGACTCCTGCCGTCCCGTGGGACCCCCTCGCCGCGTGGGCCGGCCCGCTCGCGAACGGCGGCAAGCCCGACGACGGACGCGATGATTCCGCGGCGATCCAGGCGGCCATCGATTCCGGCGCCAGCACGGTCTACCTGCCGAACGGCACATGGAACATCCGGCGCACCGTCGAGCTCCGGAAGAACGTCCGTCGCCTGATCGGCTGCGAGGCCCGCCTTTCGATCGACGTGCCGGGGGGGCTGCCCGCGTTCAAGCTGGTCGAGGGCGCGGCACCGGTCGTGGTCGTCGAGCGGTTGGCCATCGGGTCGGCACAGCGCCTGTTCATCGAGCAGGCCTCGGCCCGCCGGCTCGTGCTGAGCAGTTGCCTCGGGGCCAGCCTGTCCTGGACGGGGAAGGGGGATGTCTTCCTCGAGGACGTCGCGAGCGCCGCGCAGTGGATCGTCCCGGCCGGCCGGAAGCTTTGGGCCCGCCAGTGGTCCATCGCGGTCAACGGCACCAAGATCACCAACGACGGCGGCCAGTTGTGGATCTTCGGCCTCAAGACCGAACTGCCCGGCACGGTCGTCGAGACGAGCAACGGCGGGAAGACCGAGCTGCTCGGCGGCCTCGTCCACGCCACCGGGGGATGGAAGCAGGACCCGATGTTCCGCATCACCGACGCCTCGGCGACACTCTGTGTCAGCGAGGCATCGTTCACCAGCAACTCCTACGGGACGATCGTGGCCGAGACCCGGAAGGGGCTGACCCGCCGGCTGGGCAACAAAGGTCCCGCTGACGACCAGCCGTTGCCCCAGCGCGTGGGCGGCATCGCGCTCCCGCTCTACACCGGGTATGACGGCATCGGCGCGGTCGTGCCCAAATCGCTGTTGCCCGCCGTCAAATCTTCGGGCAACTAGCCGTCCGCACCCTTCCTGCGACCATGCCAGAACCCACGAAACAAGAGCTCCTCGTCGGCGTCGACCTCGGCGGCACCAAGATCCTCGCGGGCATCTTCAGCCCGCAGCTGAAGCTCCTGCAGACGGCCAAGCTCAGCACCAAGTCCGAGCGCGGCTTCGACGCGGTGGTCTCGCGCATCGCCCGCTGCGTCCGCGACGCGGCCGATGAGGCGGACCTCGGCCTCAAGCAGGTCCGTGCCATCGGCATCGGCGCACCGGGCGCGGTGGACCCCGATTCCGGCGAGGTCATCTTCGCCCCCAACCTCCGCTGGAAGGACGCTCCGCTGAAGAAGGCGCTCGAGAAGGAGCTCGAGATCCCGGTCTTCGTGGAGAACGACTGCAACATCTGCACCCTCGGCGTCCACGAGGTGGAGTTGAAGGGCAGGGCCCGGAGCCTCATCGGGATCTTCCTCGGCACCGGCGTCGGCGGCGGGCTGATCCTCGACGGCAAGCTGTACAGCGGCTTCAACAAGACCGCGGGCGAGGTCGGCCACATGGTCATCCAGGTCGGCGGCCCGAAGTGCGGCTGCGGCAACAACGGCTGCTTCGAGGCGCTCGCCAGCCGCACCGCGCTGTTCCGCGAGATCCAGAAGGCGGTGAGGGAAGGCGGCAAGACCGTGCTCACCGAGATGCTGGGCGCCGACCTCGCCGAGATGAAGAGCGGCGACCTCCGCAAGGCCCTGCGCAAGGGCGACAAGCTCGTCGAGAAGGTCGTGGAGAGCGCCGCCGAGTACACCGGCATCGCCGTCGCGAACCTGATCAACATCTTCAACCCCGAGGTCGTGGTGCTCGGCGGCGGCGTCGTCGACGCGCTCGAGGACGAGATGATGTCGATCATCGTCGAGACCGCGCTCGACTACGCGATGCCGGGCACGACCCAGGGCATCGAGATCGTGGCCAGCAAGCTGGGCGACCTCGCCGGGGTCACCGGCGGGGCCGTGCTGGCCAGGCAGCGGGCGAAGTGAGCCTCACCACGCCGCCAGCGCCGCGCGCACGGCCTCGACCGGCAGGCCGACGACGTTGCTGTGCGAGCCCTCGACCGAGGCGACGATGAGGTGGCCGTGCTCCTGCAACGCGTAGGAGCCCGCCTTGTCGAGCACGTGGACCTTGGCGAGGTAGTCCTCGATGTCCGCGGCGGTGAGCGGATGGAACCTCACGCGGGTCGTCTCCGCCAAGAGCCGCGCGCGGGCGGTCCGCTGGTGCACGAGGCACACGCCGGTGATGACCTCGTGGACCCGGCCGGCGAGCCGTCCCAGCATCGCGCGCGCCTCGGCGAGGTCGGCGGGTTTGCCGAGCGGTTCGTTGTCGAGGAACACCAAGGTGTCCGCGCCGAGCACCAGGTGGTCCGGATACCGTTCCGCGACGCTGAAGGCCTTGCGCTGGGCGTTCACCTCGCACAGCCGCCGGGCGCCGATGCTGATGTCGTGGAGCTCGGTCGCGTGGCTGGGCGTCACGGCGAACTCCGGGACGATCTCTCGCAACAGCAAGACGCGTCGCGGCGACTCGGACGCGAGGACGAGCGGCGGATGCTTCATCGGGCACCTCCCGTCGCCGCGACGAAGGCGGCCCGCTTCGCGGCGAAGGCGGCGTCGTCCAGGACCGGGACCGAACCCTCGGTCGGGATGTCCTCCGCGACCTCGATCCAGGACCTGCACCCGCCGTAGCTCGGCAGCATCGGCAGCTCGATGCGCCGCGGCAGCCGCCAGACGCGCAGCGCGAGCGCGTGGATCGCCTGTTCCTTGCCCCAGTCGAACCGTTCCGCGACCACCTCGTCGCGCCAGATATGCTGGCCGCGCAAGCGCTCCGCTTCGGCCAGCGATCCGAGCTTTCGTGCGGCGACCACCTCCGCGAAGGATTCCAACCGCAGCGTCTCCGGTCCGGGCAGCGTCGGGGCGATGGCGTCGTAGCGGGCCCGGGCCGCGGGCACGATGTTCTCGCGCTGTTGGTGGAACAGCGTCGGGAAGAGCAGGAACCGCTCGTGCCCGACCTGGAAGCCGTCGCGCCCTTCCGCGATGCCGCCTTTGCGCAGGATGAGCAGCTGCTCCCCGCGCCCGAGGGCGTCCACGACGACGGCCCATTCCTTGAAGGCGATGCGCATCGCGGGAGGCTCGCGATCGGCCCGGCCGGAGGCAAGTTTGCGCTCCTTCTCCCGAGGCGGGTCTTGGGCGCCATCCACCCTGGCCCGGATGCCGACGCGCAGGGGAGGGGCTCCATGAGCCGCCACCCCCGGGGCGCGTGCCCATGGAACGGAACGGTGCGGGAGGACGGGCGGCCCGCTCTCCTGTCCGGTCCATGGACAGGGCCGAGGAGAGTTCCGGCTGACGTCCCGGGGCGGATCCGGCATGCTCATCCCATGCAAACGTTCCGCATCGGCCGCAGTTCTTTGGAAGCTTCCCGCTTGGCGTATGGATGCTGGCGTCTCGCCGGATCAGAAGGCCGCTCGCCGGAGCCCGACAGCGTCCTGGGCAAACGCGCGGTCCATGCGGCCGCGGAGGCGGGCCACACGCTCTTCGATCTGGCGGACATCTACGGCGGCGGCCGTTGCGAGCAGATCTTCGGAGAGGCGCTGCGCGAGGCGCCCGGTCTGCGCGACCGTGTCGTGGTCGCGACGAAGTGCGGGATCCGTCGGGCCGGCGAACCGACGGCGTCGGCCCCGGTGCGGTATGATTTCAGCGCCGGGCACATCGTCCGCAGCGTTGAATCTTCGTTGGAGCGCATGGGCATCGGGACGATCGACCTGCTGATGCTGCACCGCCCGGATTATCTCATGGACCCGGCGGAGATCGCCGGCGCGTTCGTCCAACTGCGCGATGCGGGCAAGGTCCGCGAGTTCGGTGTGAGCAATTTCCGTCCGTCGCAGGTCGCCGCCCTGCAACAGGCGTGCCCTCTCCGTCTGGCGGTCAACCAGGTCGAGCTCAGCCTGCTCCAGCTGGCGCCGCTCGAGGACGGCGTGCTGGACCAGTGCCTCGCCGAAGCGCTCACGCCGATGGCGTGGAGCCCGCTGGCCGGCGGGAAGCTGGGCGACCGCGTGCACGGGGTGTTGCCCTCGCAGCGCGGATATCGGCCCGAGGCGGTCGTGCGTGAGCTGGACACCTTCGCCGAGGGTGCCGGCACCACCCGGGCCAATGCGGCTCTGGCGTGGCTCTTGAAGCATCCGGCGCGCATCCAACCGGTGGTCGGCTCGACCGACCCGGCGGCGATCCGCTCCAGCGCGAAAGCCTGCGAGGTCGTGATGAGCCGCGAGCAGTGGTACCAGATCTACACGGTCGCCCGTGGGACGCCGTTGCCTTGATCGCGCGAAGACCGCCGGTTCTCTTCGTTTTCCGTAGATGCGCATTGCCGGCCTCGCGGTTCCTGCGTACAGGCAAAGCATGTCAGCGGTGGTCGTCGGGCTGCTTGTCTCGCTCCTGGTGGTCCTGGGGTTGATGCTGGCCTTTTTCTCGGTCTACCGCCGGGAGCGCCGGAAGGTCGTCCGCGAAGCGCCCCGCCCCGGGCCGCTGTTGCCGGTGAACGCCGCTTGGCGCCGGCCGGTCCCGTTCCTCTTGCCTCCCCGGTGGCTCGCCATCCGGAGCAGCAACACCGTGGTGGTCCGCGATTCCATCGGCGGCGATTCCGCCGCGAGCCTGCCGTGGTCCGAAGCGATGGCCCGCTTACGCGAGCGCAAGGTCTTCATCTCGCCGCCGGTGGACGGGTGGACGCTGGTGATCGGTGCCGGTCTTCCTGATCCGGCGGTGGACGTGGACGTCGTCTACCGTTTCCTCACCCGCTTGAGCCGGTCGATCGGCGAGGTCCACTTCTACAGCGCCGACCGGGTGCTGAACCTCCATTCGTGGGCGCGCCTCGATTCCGGCCGGGTGACACGTGCCTACGCGTGGGCCGGCGAGACACTTTGGAACGAGGGCCGGCCGACGCTCGAGGAACGGATGCTCGGGATGCGCTGTCGCGCCTACGCGGAGGAGCCGCCCCCGATGCGCTTCGGCGAGGTCCCGTCGGAACTCCATAACACCGAGCGCGTCGTGCTGCTCGCCCGCCGCTGGAGCGTGGACCCGATGGCAGCCATCGAGATCCTGCTCCAGCAGGAGGCGGTCGGTTCGGAAGAGGACGAGAGCCCGGAAGGCTGAGCATCCCCGCTTCGGGCCGCCAGAGCCGCGGGCCTCCGGAGAGGCCTCGGAGCCTTCGGCCCGATATTTCTTCGATCCCGCGGCTGGCGAAGTCCTTTTCCGTGCTTATCCTGCCGGTCGTGTTGGCCGTCATCACACCGTGGCATTGGGCCGGGTTCACCGCGTTCGTGCTCTTCGCGCTCGCGTTGGACCTGGGCGTGTTCCACCGCGACTGCCGCAAGACGACCTTCCGCGAGGCCATGGGTTGGACGGCGCTCTGGGCGGCATCGGCGTTCGTGTTCGCCTTCTGGGTCGCGCCGCGGGTGATCGACGGCTGGGATGCCGGCCACACGGCGACCTTCGTGACCGGCTATCTCGTCGAGCTGTCGCTCTCGATGGACAACGTGTTCGTGATCGCGCTGGTGTTCCGCTACTTCGCGGTGCCCCAGGAGTGGCAGCATCGCGTGCTGTTCTGGGGCATCGTCGGCGCCCTGGTGATGCGCGGGCTGATGATCGCCCTGGGCGCGACGCTGATCCAGGAGTTCCACTGGATGCTCTACGTCTTCGGGGCGTTCTTGGTCTATTCCGGGGGCAAGATGATGTTCGCCGGCGATGACGCGACCACGGTGGAGCCCGACAAGAACCCCGCGGTGAAGCTGGTCCGCCGGTTCTTCCCGGTCTCGCCGTCGTTCGACGGGCAGAATTTCGTCACCCGCCACGAAGGGCGGCGCATGCTCACCCCGCTGGCGCTGGTGCTCGTGGTGGTGGAGACGACGGATGTCGTCTTCGCGCTGGATTCCATCCCGGCCATCTTCGGGGTCACGAGCGACGCCTTCCTCGTGTTCACGTCGAACGTGTTCGCGATCCTCGGGCTGAGGTCGCTGTACTTCGTGCTCGCGAGCGCGATGGGATACTTCCGGCTGCTGAAGTACGGGCTGTCGCTCGTGCTGGTGTTCATCGGGGTGAAGATGCTCGCGGAACATTGGCTCAAAGCATGGATGGGCGATTCCCTGATGAACATCTCCCTCGGGATCGTCCTCGGGATCATCTTGCTCTCGGTGCTCGCCTCCATGGTGCTCGCCTGGCGCGAACGACCCGGCAAGGAGCGCGGATGAAGCACCGCTGGATCGTGGCGCCCGTGCGGCCCTTGCTCACCCGGGCGCTCATCGAAGAGCTGGGTGTCAGCCCGTTGCTCGCCCAGTGCCTGGTCAACCGAGGGCACACCTCTTCGGCCGATACCAGGGTCTTCCTTGATCCGAGGCTCAAGGCGCTCGCCGATCCGTTCCTGTTGCCCGCGATGGCGCGCGCCATCGACCGGCTCTTCGCCGCCCGCGAGGCCGACGAACCGTTCGTCATCTTCGGCGACTATGACGTCGACGGCGTCACCGCGACCACGATCCTGAAGACCGGCCTGGCCGCGCTCGGATGGACGGCGCACCACTTCCTCCCCCACCGCATGGACGAAGGCTACGGCCTGAGCCAGGCCGGTGTGGAGCATTGCATGGAACGGTTCGCCGTGCCGCTCCTGCTCGCGGTCGACTGCGGCTCCACCGCTGTCTCCCAGGTGGCTTGGCTCGGCCGGCGCGGCGTGGACGTCGTGGTGCTCGACCATCATCAGGTGAGCGATCCGGCCCCGACGGCGTTCGCGTTGGTGAATCCGCAGCTCGCGGGACCGGAGGGACCTGATTTCCGGGAACTCTGTTCCGCCGGTCTGGCGTTCAAGTTCCTCCACGCGGTCGTTAAACGCGGGCGGGAACTCGGGCTCGAAGGGTTCGGCAAGTTCGACCTGAAGCCTTTCCTGGACCTGGTGGCGCTGGGCACCATCGCGGATCTGGTCCCGCTCGTCGGCGAGAACCGTATCCTCGTCAGCGCCGGGCTCGAACGGCTCGAATCCACCGCCCGGCCGGGTCTGGTCGTCCTGAAAGAGGTCGCGCAGACGAAATCCCCCGTGGGCGTCTACGAGGTCGGCTTCCAGCTGGCCCCGAGGTTGAACGCCGCCGGCCGCCTGGAGACCGCGGAGGCCGCGCTGGAGCTGCTGCTGGCCCCGGATGTCGAGACCGCGATGCCGCTGGCCCAGGCACTCGACGCCACGAACCGGGAACGCCAAGCCATCGAACGCCGCATGGCCGATGACGCCGTCGGGCAGGTGCGGTCGAGTTTTGATCCAGCGCGTGACTTCGTCATCGTGGAAGGGCAGTTGCTCTGGCACATCGGAGTCGTCGGCATCGTCGCCTCGCGCGTCCTCCGGGAATTCTACCGGCCGACGGTCATCCTGGGCGGCGACAACGGGAGCTGGCGTGGGTCCGGGAGGAGCATCCCGGGATTCGACCTGGCGGCCGCCTTGCGGGGATGTGCCGATCTGTTGGTGAAACACGGCGGCCATGCGATGGCTGCCGGTGTCACGCTCGCGCCGGAGAATGTCGCGGCGTTCCGGGAACGCCTGAACGCCGCGGCGCGGGCAGCGTTGTCGGCCGACCTGTTGGTGCCTGAACTCAGATTGGATGCCGAGGTCCCCCTGCGCGAACTGACCTTGGAACGGATGGCGGAGCTCGGCCGACTGGAACCCTTCGGCCAGCAGAACCCTCCGGTGCAGTTGGTCGTGCCCAAGGTGACGCTTGCCGCCCCTCCGCAGAAGCTGGGCCGCGAGCAACGGCACTGGAAACTGCGCCTCACCGACGGCCAAGCCCATGCCGATGCCCTCTGGTGGGGTGCCGCACAAGAAAAGCCGCCCACCGGGACGTTCGATGTCGCGGCGGTGCCGCAGGTCGAAGAGTACAACGGGCGTCGCAGTGTCCGGTTGAAGTTCTTGGACTGGCGTCCGGTGAGCGGATGACCTGGCTGATGGCGAGGTCTCGTGACGCCGGAGCCTATGGGTTCGCCGTGTCCGAGGGCGCGTTTCCGTCCCCGCTGAGCGGGCCCGACAGTCCCGATGCCCGCCAACAAATCAGGGATGGGAGGGGTGGTGTCGGTACGGCCGGCTCCCCGATGCGGTGCCGAGGTGGATTGCATCCGGAAAAATCCCGGAAACCGGTGGGTCACTGGCCCCGGACCTGCCTAAACCGAAGACCGCCGCATCCGTTTGCCGGTTGGAGAAACGACAGCATCGCGAGAGGGTGTGCGTGTCGGCACGGTGCCCGTGTTTTGGATCAAAAATCTATTGACGCGATGAGGCGCCCAACGGCAAGGTGCCTGCACACACGGAATAAAAATAAACCACAAATGAAGACCAAATCTCTTCTGCTTGCTGCTGTTGCGGCCTCTTTGGGCGCCGTTTCTGCATTTGGGGCTGTCAGCTCCAACGTCGTTGGATACACCAAATTGTCGCTCTCCAAGGGCTTCAACCTGGTTGCCAACACTCTCGATAACAAGGCGGGTAACGATGTCACGGCTCTGTTCGCGGCTCTCCCGGCTGACTCCACGGTCTTCCAGTGGAACGGCGCTGGCTTCAATGCGCTCGACAAAGTCGGCGACGGCGCTGGCGACTGGGGTGATGTTGGTTATGCCTTGGCTCCGGGCACCTCGGTGTTCGTGCAGGCTTCTGCTGCCAAGGACATCGTCCTCGTCGGCGAAGTGCTGACCGGCCTCCAAGAGGTTGCCATCGTCAAGGGCAACAACTTCGTTGCCTCCAAGATTCCTCAGAGCGGCGGGCTCGACACGGATCTCGGCTTCTCCACTTTGGCGGCCGATTCGACGGTGTTCACCTGGGACGCCAAGAAGGGCAGCTATGTCGCGAGCGATTACCTCGGTGGTGGCGCTTGGGGCACGGACAGCGGTTCCTCGCCGGTCATCGGTGTCGGTCAGGGCATGGTCATCCAGTCTGCTGCGGCCGGCAAGTGGTCCCGTACGTTCGCGATCAACTGATAAAGAAAGTTTAGGTAAACTTTTCCCCTGTAACCTATAGATATGAAAAAATCAATCCTGGCCATCGGCCTCGTCGCGTTGAGTCTCTCTGCGTTCGCGCAGGGCACGTTCAACGGCAAAAACTCCTCCACCTCCCCTGTCCTCGGTGCTGACGGCCTCAAGCTGTCCAAGCTGACCGGTCGGGTCGAGATCCTCGTGGGTGGCTCGGTGCTCAGCACCTCCAAGAACACGTTCGCCGCGGACGGAATCTTCTCCCTCGGCGTGATCACCACCAGCGCCGCTGGTGGCGCCACCGCTGCGGTGACGGTCCGCGCTTGGGACTCCGCCGTGGGTGCGACCTACGCCGCCGCTGTCGCGGCCGGCAAGGGCTTCGCCTCCTCGACGTTCGACGTCGCTGGTTTGGCCACTGGTTCCACGCCTCCTCCGGCCATGGACAACTTCAAGGGCCTCACCCTCTCGGCCGGCTCCGCCGTGGTGCCTGAGCCGACGACCCTCGCGCTCGCCGCGCTCGGTCTCGGTGGCCTGCTCTTCGTGAGCCGCCGCAAGTAATTGCAGCGATCTTCAAAAGCCGCCCCGTCTCGGGGCGGCTTTTTTTGTTTCCGGGTTGACGGGCCATGCGCCGACCGGTTACCAAGTCCAAGTCAACGGCGTGTTCGTCTATCGGCTAGGACATAGCCCTCTCAAGGCTGGAAGATGGGTTCGACTCCCATACGCGCTACCATTCTCCGACCGCTCGTGGATTTGATTCCCGAGCGGTCTTTTCATTCCTGACCCATGATCCGTGACGCACGCCGGATGTTGTCGTTGGCGACGATGCTGGTACTTAGTCTTCAGGGAAACGGCGCGATCGATGACCGCGTGCGACTTTCGCTCGAAGCCTTGCAGCGCCTGAAAGGTGCGGACCTCCAAGCCAATCCAGCACTAGGGCAAGCCGTGAAGAGGGTCTTGGAGCAGGTGCGTGGCGAGCCTGAATTCGTGCAGGTGGTCAAAGATTTCGCTCTACAAGGCCAGGAGGAGGGCCTGCGAGCCGTCGTCCTGGCTGCCCCGCGATCCGACGCCGCCGTCGAGGCGCTGCGCCTGCTGCTCGCCGCCAAGACCGGCAACCCAGTGGTCCCTTTGCTGACCGGACCGACATCGGGTGTCCTAGAGGTCATCGGTTCACTCGGAGCGACGCTCGATAACCAGATCGCTCCGCTGCTGCTTCCGATCGCGGTCGATCTTGCCCGCCCATTGGAGGTGCGGTCGGCGGCGGTGCGAGCGGTGGCCGGCGTCAACGAGGGAGCGGATGGATTGTTGGCGATGGCCGTGGCCGGAAGGATCCCGGACGACCTCCGATATGGGGTCGGTGCGGGACTGCGCGGGGCCCGTCGGCCAGCGGTCCGTGAGCAAGCAGAGAAACTGTTCCCTGCGCCGCTCGCGAAGGAAGGCAAGGCGCTTCCGTCCATCGCAGAATTATTGAAGATCCCCGGAGATGTCGGCCGCGGTGCCGCGGTTTTTCGCCGTGCCGATGTCGGGTGCGTCAACTGCCATCAGGTCGGAGCCGAAGGGGTCGATCTCGGTCCGAAACTCACGGAGATCGGTGGCAAGCTCGGCAAAGAGGCGCTCTTCGAGGCCATCTTGGACCCGAGCGCGGGGATCTCGTTCGGCTTCGAGGCGTGGACCATCGAGCTGAAGAACGGCGACGAAGCGTCCGGGATCATCGCGAGCGAGACCGAGGATGAGATCGTGCTGAAGATCGCGACCGGCGCGGCATCGAGGCACAAGAAAGCCGACATCGCCCAACGTGAGAAACAGAAGCTCTCCATCATGCCGGCCGGGCTGCAGCAGAACATGACCACGCAGGACTTCGCCGATCTCTTGGGGTACCTGGCTTCGCTCAAGAAGCCGGCGAACTGATCCGCGGTTTCTCCTTCTCGGTTCCGGTCCTTCGCCGTCTGATGCGGGCCGATGGTCGCCCGTGTCACCTTGGAACTCGCGCTCCGGAAGGAGTTCGACTACGCCATCCCGGCCGAGTTCGTCGGGCGTGTCGAGGTCGGGACCCGGGTGAAGGTCCCGTTCGGCCATCGGCAGGTGCTCGGCGTGGTCACGGCGTTGGCGGACGATTCCGCGCACGCCAACCTCAAGGCCATCACCCGCGTGATCGGCACCCAGAGCCTGGTCACGCCCAAGGTGCTCGCGCTCGCGCGTTGGATCTCCGATTACTACTGCTGCCCGGTGGAGACGGCTCTGAAGAGCGTCCTCCCCGATTCGGTGCGCAAGGAGGAGGAAGGCTGGCGCGAACGCCTCCATGTGCATGCTTTGCCGCCGCCGGCCGAGTTCCCGAAGTTGACCCAGCGGCAGGAGACCATCTGGCGGATCATCGAGGAATGGCGCGAACTTCCGCTCCAAGAACTGCTGCGGTTGGGCGAGACCACGGGGGAGACCGTCCGCAAGCTCGAGGACAAAGGCTTGGTGCGGATCGCTCCCAAGGTGGACGAGCGCGACCCCTACGCGAAGGAACAGATCGTCGCGACACAGCCTCTTCCGTTGAACGCCCGTCAATCCGAGGCGCTGGCCAAGATCATCGCGGCAACGGACCGGCCGGCGCAGAACGACGGCCCCGGCGGAGGCGTTCCTGCTCCGGCGTTCCTGCTCCACGGCGTCACCAGTTCAGGCAAGACGGAGGTCTATCTCCAGGCCATCGCCCATGTGCTGGAGCAGGGCAGGGGAGCCATCGTGCTGGTGCCCGAGATCGCGCTCACGCCGCAGACGGTCGAGCGGTTCAAGGCCCGGTTCTCGTCGGGGCCGCAGCAGACCTTGGTGGCGGTGCTGCATTCGCATCTGAGCAGCGGCGAGAGGCATGACGAGTGGCACAAGATCCGGCAAGGCCGGGCCAAGATCGTCATCGGCGCCCGGTCGGCGATCTTCGCGCCGGTGGACCCGCTCGGGCTCATCATCGTCGACGAGGAGCACGAGCATTCGTACAAGCAGGAAGAGGCGCCCCGGTACCACGCGCGGGACGTCGCGGTCGTCCGCGGCCAGCGCGAAGGCGCGGTGGTCGTGCTCGGTAGCGCGACGCCTTCGCTCGAGAGCTACCACAACACGAAGCGAGGAAAGTACATGTTGTTGGAGATGCCGGACCGGGCGACCGAGATGAAGTTGCCGGTCGTGCGCGTGGTCGACATGCGGCAGGAGCAGCTCCGTCGCAAGGGCCCGCCCCCGATCTTCTCCGAGCCGCTCAAGGAGGCGATCACCCAGCGCCTCGAACGGGGCGAGCAGACGATGCTCTTCCTCAACCGCCGCGGCTACTCGACCTCGCTGCAGTGCGAGAAATGCGGCTTCGTGGCCGGTTGCCCGAACTGCAGCGTCTCGCTCACCTTCCATAGGGCCGCGCAACGGCTCATGTGCCATATCTGCGGGCACGAGGAACGGGTCCCGACGAAGTGCCCTCAGCCCCAGTGCGGCAATCCGGCGATCCGTTTTTCGGGAGTGGGCACCGAGCGGGTCGAGGACACGCTGGCGAAGCTGTTCCCCAAAGCGCGCGTCCAGCGGATGGATTCTGACACGCTCAAGCGGAAGGACGATTTCCGCAGGATCCTCACGGATTTCCGCATGGGCAAGACCGACATCCTGGTCGGGACGCAGATGATCGCGAAAGGGCTCCATTTCCCGAATGTCACGCTCGTCGGCATCATCTACGCCGACATGGCCCTGCACATCCCTGATTTCCGGGCGGGCGAAAGGACCTTCCAACTCCTCACCCAGGTCAGCGGGCGCGCCGGGCGGGGCGATATCGAGGGCGAGGTCTTCGTGCAGAGCTTCACGCCGTTCCACCCGGCGATCCAGTACGCGCGCCGGCACGATTTCCTCGGCTTCTACGACCAGGAGATCGAGTTCCGGGAGCAACTGCGGTATCCGCCGTTCGCGCGGGTGGCGTTGCTCACGCTGAAAGGGCGGAACGAGGAGAAGGTGAAGTTCACGGCCGACCACATCCGGAGGTGGCTCGACGGGCATCTTGCCGGATGGACCGATCTGGTGATCGCCGGACCGGCACCGGCGCCGTTGGCCCGGGCGGAATCGTTCTTCCGGTACCAGCTGATGCTGCGCGCGCGCCAGATGTCGCGCCTGAGCTCCGAACTGACGAAGCTCCAGATCGGCGTGGCGCTTCCGGAGGACATCACGCTCACGGTCGACGTCGATCCGGTGAGCCTGGCCTGAGCGACGGGGCATCGCTTACGTCGGACAGCGTGTGTCCGACCCCTTGGTGGAAGCTCTCGGCATGAAGAACGAGATGCCGCCTGCCAAGACCTGGATAGCGACCGCGATCGCTCCCGCGGCCCACCGGGACCACGCCGACCAGCTCGACCTCACGTTGTTGTCGGAACCGGCGGTGCGCCGCGCTCCGCGCCGTCAGCGTCCTTGCTCGCGGGAACGGGCCCGGTGGTGGTTCGCGCAGATGCGCCGCGTCGTCGACGAGGTCTGCGACGCCGGCCCCATGGCCGCGCGATGACCGGGGCGGGCTGTTTTTTGGTTCGAGCCTTCCCTTTGTCCCCTCCTACATTGCCCCCCGTGAGACTCAACCACGGGCTTCATCTGGCCTATTGCACCAACGTCCACCGCGGTGGCGATTGGGCGGAGACCTTCGCCGGGCTGGAGCAGCACACTCTCGCGGTCCGCCGCCGGGTCTCGCCGGGCCGGCCGTATGCGATCGGCCTCCGCCTGAGCGACACCGCGTCCCGCGAGTTGTCGGAGCCGGCGAAGCTCCGGGCCTTCCAGGCCTGGCTCGCGCGGAACGACTGCTACATCTTCACGATCAACGGATTCCCTTACGGCAACTTCCACGGCACGCGCGTCAAGGAACAGGTCTCGCAACCGGACTGGACCACGCAGGACCGGCTCGCCTACACCAACCGGCTCTTCGACCTGCTCGCGGTGCTCGTGCCGGACGGCGTCGAAGCCTCTGTCAGCACGGTGCCGGTGAGTTTCAAGGCGTTCCGGCTGGGCGAGCGCGGGTTGCGGACGGCGCGCGAGAACCTTTGGCGGTGCGTCGAGCACCAGGAGCAGCTCACCCGCCGCACCGGGAAGAAGTTCCATCTCGGGTTGGAGCCGGAACCCTTCGGCACCGTCGAGAACACCACCGAGTTCCTCACGCTGTTCCGCCAACTGGAGAACGATCGTCCGGGCGACCTGCGGCTGCGCGAGCACCTCGGCATCAACTACGACACCTGTCACTTCGCGCTCCAGTACGAGTCGCCCGCCGAGGCCCTGGGCCATCTGGCCAAGCACGGCGTCAAGATCAGCAAGCTCCATCTGAGCAACGCGCTCCGGGTGCATCCGACCCCGGAGGTCCGGGAAGCGCTCCGGGCGTTCGTCGACGACATCTATTTCCACCAGGTCATCGAGCGCCGCGCGGACGGCGAACTGTTCCGGTACGCGGACCTCGACGAAGCGTTGGCGACGTCGGTGAGCGACGGCCCGCAGTTCGATCGGGAGTGGCGGATCCACTTCCATATCCCGCTCCACGCGCCGGAGACGGCGATGTTCGGCACGACCGCCGGCCATCTGCGCGGCGTGCTCGACGAGGTGAAGCGCCGACCCGCGCTCTGTTCCCATCTCGAGATGGAGACGTACACCTGGGAAGTGCTCCCTCGCGGGCTCAAACAGCCGACCGTCGTGGACATGCTCGCCAGCGAGTACGCGTGGACGCTTTCGGAACTGGAGCAACGTGGGATCCGGCCGGTCTGAGCCCGCGCTTCCGGCCGCAAATGGCGGCTGGTATCCGCCGGTTGCTCTGAGAGATTGACCCCGTCGAACATGAACCTGAAGAAAGCCGTCATCACCGCCGCGGGTAAGAACCAGCGCACGCTTCCTCTCCAGTCGCTCGTGGACAGCGACGGCGCGACGAAGACCGCGCTCGCGATCATCATCGAGGAGGCGCTCGCCGCGGGCATCGAAGAGGTCGCCATCGTCATCCAGCCTGGTGACCAGACGGCTTACGCCACCGCCGCGGGACCCCATGCGGGGCGCATCACCTTCGTCGAGCAAGCCGAGCCGCTCGGCTACGGCCATGCCGTGGCCTGCGCCCGGACCTTCACCGCCGGTGCGCCGTTCCTGCTGCTCGTCGGCGACCATCTTTACGTCAACAGCGAGGCCCGCGGATGCGCCCGGCAACTGATCGAGCTGGCGGCTTCGACGTCGTGCTCGGTATCCGCCGTCCAAGCGACCCACGAGAGCAAGCTGCCCTATTACGGGGCGGTCGGCTGCAAGCGGGTCACCGGTCAGGACGGCCTCTACGAAGTGACCGAGGTGCTCGAGAAACCGACGCCCACGGAGGCCGAGCAACGCCTCGTCGTCCCGGGGCTGCGCGCCGGCCATTACCTCTGCTTCTTCGGCATGCACGTGCTCACCTCCACCGTCATGGACCTGCTCGTCGGATCGGTCGAGGCGGCCGGCGGGAAAGGGGTCCATCTTTCCGCCGCGCTGGCGAAGCTCGCGAAGAAGGAGCGCTACCTCGCGACCGAGCTGAAGGGCCGCCGCTACGACATCGGCGCGAAGTACGGCCTGCTGACCGCCCAGCTCGCGCTGGCCTTGGCCGGCGACGACCGCGACGAAGTGTTGGGCGGCCTCGTCGAGCTCCTTGCCCAGCGGACCCGGTGAACCCGCACCGCCGGCCGGAACCGGCCGCCCCCCCTTCCCGCGCCCGACCATGATCTCCCTGCTACCGCTCATCACCTCCGCCGATCCGGCGGTGCGCGACCAGTCGCTCGATGCCTCGTGCCGCGCCGCCTCGGTCGCCGAGCTGCTCGCCGCCTGCGACGAGCTCGACGGCTTCCGCCGCAAGGCCGAGAACCTCTACGAACGCGTCCGCGCGCTGTTCTTCCTCTCGGCGATCCACCGGTTCCATCTGCCCGAGAAGCTCCGGTCCGCCGGTCCGCCGGTCCGGTCCGCCGCCTTGATCCCGTTCCGCGGCTACGAGCAGCTGCTCCATCGGCGGTTCGAGGAAGCGATCGACACCTTCCTCGCGCTCCAGACCGGCCAGGGCCCGAGCGACGGGCTGGCCTCCGCGCTCGCCAACGCCTACCACCGGCTCGCCTTCCAGACGCTGGCCGACCAGGTGCGGCGCAGCGTCCGCAGCGTGCGCGGCAACCAGTGGATGTTCCGCATGGGACACCCGGCCGACCAGCCGCTGCGCATCCGGCCCGAGCTGCTCCGGAGCGGCGCGGACGGCGCGTATCCGATCCTCCGCGAACTGACGCCGGTGCGGATGGACCTCACGCATTCGGCGTGGAGCGACATCTTCTTCCTCGGGATGGATTTCCCCGAGGGCGCGAAGGTCGTCAACGTCTCCGTCGATCTCGGTGTCCATGGCCGCGACGCCAAGCCGCGTCCGCCCGTCAGCGCGTGGTTGCGCGTGCTCGACGAACCCGTGCTGCGCCTCACGTCCGTCGACCTCGGCGCGACCGCGGACATCACCGCGCTGGGCGAGGTGTTCGATTTCGCGAAGGACCATCTCGGCCTGCTCAAGGCGGCGGTGATCGCTTCCGGCATCGTCCCGCCCGGGATCGAAGGCTCGGGCCAATCGCTGGCCGATCTGCTCGCGCGCGTCGTCGGGCCGGGCCGCGGCCTCGAGATCGTGTCGTGCGTGAACGACATCCCGAAAGGATCGCGTCTGGCCGTCAGCACGAACCTGCTCGGCTCGCTCATCAGCGTCTGCATGCGCGCGACCGGCCAGACGACCGGCGGCGCGGACACGGGCGATGTGACCGGACCGTTGTCGGAGTCCGACCGGCGGATCGTGCTCGCGCGGGCGTTGCTCGGCGAATGGTTGGGCGGCAGCGGAGGCGGTTGGCAGGATTCCGGCGGTGTCTGGCCCGGCATCAAGCTCATCACCGGCGTGCCCGCGGCGGAGTCCGATCCGGAGTGGGGCATCTCCCGCGGATGCCTGATGCCGTCGCACCATGTGTTCTCGACGGACGAGATCCCCGAGAGCGCGCGGCAGGCGCTGCAGGATTCGCTCGTGGTCGTCCACGGCGGCATGGCGCAGAACGTCGGCCCGATCCTCGAGATGGTGACCGAGAAATATCTGCTCCGCTCGGAGGCCGAATGGATCGGCCGCAAGGACGCGCTCACGGTGCTGGACGAGGTCGTCTCGGCCCTGCGCCGCGGCGATATCCGGGCCTTGGCCGCGGCGACGACGCGGAACTTCCGCCGACCGATCCAGACGATCATCCCGTGGGCCTCCACGTTCTACACCGAACAGCTCATCGCCAAGGCGAGCGCGGCGTTCGGTGAGGATTTCTGGGGCTTCTGGATGCTCGGCGGGATGAGCGGCGGCGGCATGGGCTTCATCTTCGCGCCGGACCGGAAGGTCGAGGCGCAGGCGCGGATGCAGGAGATCATGTCGGCGACCAAGCGCGAGCTGCAGCACGCGTTGCCGTTCGCGATGGAGCCGGTCGTGTTCGATTACGCCATCAACGAGCACGGCACCTCCGCTGATCTTCTCGACGGCGACGACGCGCTGATGCCGCCGGGCTACTACGCGCTGACCGTGCCCGCTCTCGTCCGCCAGGACCGCCGGGAACTCCCGCTGGCGCGCCGGGCCGAGCTCGACAAATTCGGCGCTGCCGCCCGCACCCGGCCCGAGCTCCGCGGCCTGGTGCAGACCCTTTTCGACGTCCTCCTGCCGCGCGGCCGATCCGAATCCGCGGGCGGTGTCCCGTTGGTCGAACTGCTGGACCAGAACGGGTTCGACCGGGCCCAACACGAGCAGATCCGCGAGGATCTCCGGGAAGGCCGGATCGGTCTCGCCCAGAACCGTCTCCGCGCCGACGCCATCATCGAGGACGTGAGGCCGGAGGACGTGGCCTTCGTGGACGTGGCCTTCGTGGACGGGGCGCACGAGCTCGGCGAAGCCGCCCTGCGCGCGGGCGAGGTCGCCGTCATCACGCTCGCCGCGGGCGCGGGCTCGCGTTGGACGCAGGGTGCCGGCGTGTGCAAGGCGCTGCATCCCTTCGCCAAGTTCAGCGGACGCCATCGCACCTTCATCGAGGCGCATCTGGCGAAATCTCGCCGCACGTCCCGCGCTTCCGGCACGCCGCTGCCGCATGTCTTCACGACCAGCTATGCGACGCACGGGCCGACCGAGCGGTTCCTCTCCGCCGTCGGCAACTACGGCTACCCGGGCCCGCTCCATCTTTCGCCGGGCAAGAACGTCGGGCTCCGCATGGTGCCCACGGCGCGGGACCTCCGCTTCGCTTGGGAAGAGATGCCGCAGCAACGCCTCGACGAGCAGCAGCAGAAGGTGCGCGAAAGCCTGCGGGCCGCGCTGATCGGTTGGGCGAGATCGGCGGGCGAGGCGTCGGATTACACGGACAACGTCCCGCTGCAGTCCATGCATCCGGTCGGCCACTGGTACGAGGTGCCGAACCTCTTCCGCAACGGCGTGCTCGCCCGGCTGCTCACCGGGCGGCCGCAGCTGCGCTGGCTGCTCCTGCACAACATCGACACCCTCGGGGCCGACGTGGATCCGACCCTGCTCGGCCAGCACATCCGGAGCGGCGCGGCTCTGACCTTCGAGGTCATCACGCGGCGCCTCGAGGACCGCGGTGGCGGGCTTGCCCGGGTGAACGGCCGTCCGCGTCTGGTCGAAGGACTGGCGATGCCGCGCGAGGAGGACGAGTTCCGGCTGAGCTACTACAACTCGATGACGACCTGGATCGACCTCGACCGGTTGCTCTCGGCGTTCGGGCTGACGCGCGAGGACATCGTCGCCGGCGACACGGTCAAGATCACCGCCGCGATCCGCGGGCTGGCCGCGAGGATGCCCACCTACGTCACGCTCAAGGAGGTGAAGAAACGTTGGGGCCACGGCCAGGAGGACATCTTCCCGGTGACGCAGTTCGAGAAGCTCTGGGGCGACCTGACGGCGTTGCCGGAGATCGACAGCCGCTTCGTGGTGGTGCCGCGTCCGCGCGGCCAACAGCTCAAGGACCAGGCCCAGCTCGACGGCTGGCTCCGCGACGGTTCGGCGGCCCATGTCGAGGGCCTGTGCGAGTGGGAGTGAACCCTCGGGACACGCACGAAGCGGAGCCTGCTTCACGGTTGACCGGGCCGGATATCCGGGAGGAAGCGTTCCGGCCACCCGTTCTATCCACGCCATCGGATCATCCAGACCGGGAATCAGGGGTCGACTTCGGAGCCGGGTCCACGGTAGTGAGGGACCCCTTCGCCATGAGCACCCCCTCGCATCGATTCATCACCACCGCCGAGGCCCTGAAGGAAGAGCACAAGGGCCGCACCAACCATTGGCTTTGCCACGCCGAGGTCTGCGGCGCGAAGGACATCCAGATCTGCCGCGCGACCCTGCCTGCGGGCGAAGGCCACGGCTTCCACACGCATCCGGAACTGGAGGAGGTGATCTACGTGCTCGAGGGCGAGGTCGAGCAATGGGTGGAGCGCGAGCATCGCGTGCTGAAGCCGGGCGAGGTCGCGCACATCCCCAAGGGAGTGGTCCACGCGACGTTCAACCCGACCGCGAAGGACGCCGTGATCCTGGCGGTGCTGTCGCCGGCGGTGTTCACCGGGCCGTTCGCGGTGGATGTCAGCGACGAGGAACCCTGGCGGTCGTTGCGCGGATGACCAGGCGGGATTCCCGCCGGTACGGGCTCCACACCGGCCCGCTCAGGCCAGGATGCTCTTCACCACTTCGCCGGCGACGTCGGTGAGGCGGAATTTCCGCCCGCTGTGCAGGTAGGTGAGGCGCTCATGGTCGAAGCCGAGCAGGTGCAGCACGGTCGCGTGGAGGTCGTTGAAACTCACCTTGTCGACGACCGCCTTGTGGCCGAGCTCGTCGGTGGCGCCGTGGTGGACGCCGCCCTTCGCGCCGCCGCCGGCCATCCAATAGGTGAACGCGTGGGGGTTGTGGTCGCGGCCCGGCTTGCCGCCTTTCTGCGACACCGGCAGGCGCCCGAATTCGCCGCCCCAGATCACCAACGTCTCGTCGAGCAACCCGCGCTGCTCCAGGTCGGCGAGCAGGCCCGCGATCGGCTGGTCGGTCTCGCGGGCGAAACCGCCGTGGTTGCCCACGATGTCCTCGTGGCCGTCCCAGCTGCGCTGGTTGTCCATGCCGCCGGAGTAGATCTGCACGAACCGCACGCCGCGTTCGACCATGCGGCGGGCCATGAGGCACTGCGCGGCGAAGTGTTTGCAGTGCGGTTGGTCGAGGCCGTAGAGCCGCTGGACCGGCGCCGGTTCGCGTCCGATGTCGAAGGCCTCGGGCGCAGCGGTCTGCATGCGGTAGGCGAGCTCGAAGCTCCGGATGCGCGCGTCGAACTCGCCGTCGAGCGGCGAATGCCCGAGGCGGCCGCGGTTGAGGCGCGCGAGCAGATCGAGTTGCGCGCGCTGCGCTGCGTCCCCCATCCCGGCGGTCGGTCGGAGATTGTCGATGGGCTCGCCCTTGGGCCGGAGCCATGTGCCCTGGTAGACGCTGGGCAGGAAGCCCGCACCCCAGTTGCTCGCATGGCCCTTGGGCAATCCGCGGTCGAGCGGATCGCTCATCACCACGAACGACGGCAGGTCGCGGCTCTCGCTGCCGAGACCATAGGTCGCCCACGATCCCACGCAGGGGAAGCCCATCCGGGTCGAGCCCGTGTTCGCCATGAACAGCGCGGGGCTGTGGTTGTTCGACTCGGTGTGGCAGGAGTGGAGGAAGGCCATCTTGTCCACATGGCGCGCGAGGTGGGGGAACAGGCTGCTCACCCAGGTGCCGCTCTGGCCATGGCGCGCCCAATCGAACGGCGACTTCATCAACGGCCCGACCGATCCGGTGAAGAACCCCGTGTTCTTGTCGAAGCCGGGCAGCTCTTTTCCGTCGCTCTTGGTGAGCTCCGGCTTGTGGTCCCACGTGTCGACCTGGCTGGGACCGCCGTTCATGAAGAGCCAGATCACCGACTTGGCGCGGGCCGGGAAATGAGGCGGTCGCGCGATGAGCGGATCGCCCGACACCGCGGCCGACGCCGACGGCAGCAGCGATCCCGAGTCCTGGAAAAGCCCCGCGAGCGCGAGCATGCCGGCACCCGCACCGGCGCGGCGGAGCATCTGGCGACGGTCGATCAGAGAAGGGTCATTCCACATAGATGGTCTCGTTGAGGCCGAGCACGACCTGGGCGAAGTCGGCGAACGCCGCGGCATCGGGATCCGGTTTCTGCGCGGCCTGGTAGCGTTCCGTCTGCTGACGGATGAAGGCGAGGGCGTCGTCGGCCTCGGGTCTCGTGGGCGGCCGGTTCAGCGCGAGCGCGTAGGCGCGGCGGACGCCATCGGACGGCGACGTGCCGGGACCGGGCGCGAACCTCCGCGCGAAGGCCTCGGCCCACGACCGGACCTGCGGGCTGTTCATCAGCATCAGGGCCTGCGGCGCCACGGTCGTGGCCTGGCGCGAACCTTGGCTGGCCAGCGGCTCCGGCGCGTCGAAGGCCTGCATGGCCGGGACCATCTGGCTGCGCTTCACGGTGAAGTAGATGCTGCGTCGGCGACTGGCTTGGTCGAGCGAACCGGGACCGTACATGTTCGTCTCCAGGACGCCCGAGACGCAGAGCAACGTGTCGCGGATCGCCTCCGCCGACAGCCGGGTCGGGATCCGGCCGGGAGGCTTCCCGGTTGCGTCGGCCTTCATCGGCCCGGACTCTCCGGCCACCCGTCCGCCGGTCGCCGGGACGCGTGCCGGCGCCTGCTGGTACAGCGCGCTCTCCATCATGAGCCGATGGACCGGCTTGAGCCGCCAGCCGCCGCGGATGAGCTCGGAGGCGAGCCAATCGAGCAGCTCAGGATGGGACGGCTTCGCGCCCTGGACGCCGAGATCGTTCGGGGTCGCGACGAGACCTTCGCCGAAGTGGTGCTGCCAGAGCCGGTTCACGATCACCCGGGCGAGCAGATGGCCGGCACCGGCGTCGGCGTCGGTCATCCAGTTCGCCAAGGTGCGCCGACGTCCCGAGAATCGGGCGCCAGCCGGCGGCTGCCATGCCCAACGGGGATCCGGATCGGCGCCGCGTCCGACGACCTGGAGGAACCCGGGCGTGGCCACCCCGCGCTTCAGGTCGGTGCTGCCGCGTTGCAGGAAGTGCGTCTCGGGCAGGAAATCGCCGCCCTGCGTGTGCATCCGGACCGCCGGATAGCCCTCGGCGCAGACGAGCACCTTGGTGAGCGCGGCCTTCGGCGCCCGGCGCGAATGCTCCTCGACCGCTTCGTGGACCGCGCGCCAGCCGGGATCGGACCGCTTCCACCAACCCAGGAGCGCGGCGTGTCCGGTGGCGGTGAGCGCGGTCCGCGAGGCTCCGGTCCGGCGCAGCGTGGCGATCGCCGCCGCGACGTCGCCGGGCAGCGCTCCATCGTCGGGAGCCGCATCGGCAGCCGTGGTCACCGAGATCCGCGGACGTCCGATGTTGTGGCGCGTGTTGAGCGCGAACTCGAGCCGGACCTCGAAACGGGTGCCGCCGTCGGATCCCACCGGCCGCTCGAGATCGAACACCGCCGCGTGGTCCTTTCCGAACTTCGGGTCCACGGCCCAACCGGTCTTGGGGTCGTCGTCGATGGCGGATGCCGCGGACAACGATGCGGCATCCTGCTGGAAGGTGGCGCGGGCCCGGACGAGCTTGATCTCGTTCGTCTCGCCGCCGGCCGCCGGCGACACGGACACGCGGACGCGGCTGAGCCCGATGTTCCCGTTGTCGGCGCGCCCGGGGCCTCCCTGCGGCAAGCTGGGATGCGCGAGCGCCTCCACACGGATCGCGCGGATCCCCGAGGTCCGCGAGACCGCGACGAAGGTGTAGGTGTCCGAATCGCCGTTCTTCCCCTCGGCGAGATACGAGCCGTCGTCGAGCTTGCGGAAGGTCGTCCCCGCCTTGGACGTCAGACCGACCGGGTCGAGCAGCTCCCAGCGCGAGGCCGGCATCGTCGCGACGCCGGACGCCTGCCAGGCCTTGAACTTCGCGGGCAGTTCGCGTTCTTCGTACGCTTTCTCGGCGGCGACGAACGGCGCGTGGGCCTCGTCGAAGGCGAGCTTCGCCCGTCGGGTGACGTCGGGTTGGAGGTCGAGCTCCAGCTCGCTGCGCACGGTCGTGGTGAAGGTCGAGAGCATCCGGTAGTAATCGCGCGCCGGGATCGGGTCGAACTTGTGGTCGTGGCAGCGCGCGCAGCCGACGGTGAGGCCGAGCATCGCCGTGCCCGTCGTCGCGAGCATGTCGTCCAGCGCGTCGTAGCGGGTGCGCTCGACCTCGTTGGCGGTGATCTGCGTGGGGAAGACGCCGGCGCCGAGGAATCCCGTCGCCATCAGCGCCAGCGGGTCGTCGGGCGCGAACTCGTCGCCGGCGATCTGCCAGCGCACGAACTGGTCGTACGGCATGTCCGAGTTCAGCGCCTTGATGACGAAGTCCCGGAAGTGGTACGCGCCGGGCCGGTCATAGTCGTGCTCGAAGCCCGAGCTCTCGGCGAAACGCGCGACGTCCAGCCAGTGGCGCGCCCAGCGCTCGCCGTGCCGCGGGCTCTCGAGCAGGCGGTCCACCACCTTCGTCCACGCACCGGGGGAACGGTCGCGCTCGAAGGCCTCGACCTCCTCCGGCGTCGGCGGCAGTCCGAGCAGATCGAACGACGCGCGGCGGACCAAGGTACGGCGGTCCGCCGCCGGGACCGGCCTCGCGCCGCGCTCCTTGCCGGCCGCTACCACGTCCACGGCGTTGCCGCGTCCGCCGCGGGGGCGGGCGTCCACGGCGACCGCAGGTGGACGGAGCGGACGGAACGCCCACCAATCGCGATCGCTCGCGGTGATGCTGCCGCGGTCCTTCTTGGCCGGCGCCTTGCCCTCGACGAGCGGTGCGTCGTACGGCGCACCGTCGTTGATCCAAGCGGCGAGCTTGCCGATCGCATCGACCGGCAACTTGTCGGCCTTGGACGGCATGTGCGGCTCTTTGGCGTGCGAGACCAGCTGGAGCAGACGGCTCGACCGGGAGTCGTACAACGTGACGACCGGTCCTTCGGCGCCGCCTTTGACCAGCCCTTCACGCGTGGCGAGATCCAGCTCTCCTTTGGTCTGCTCGCCGCCGTGGCACTTCAGGCAATGCGCGGTCAGCAGCGGACGCACCTGGGTCCGGAAGGTCTCGAGGCCCCGGGCCAAGCGCTCGGCATGATCGGACGGCAGAGCCGCGGCCGCGACGGACCCGCAGGTCAGCGCGGAAAGGACGAGGAGAACGGCGAGCTTCATCGCGGATGCGGGCAGGGATGCGTTCCGGTTCAGGCGAGGATGCCTTTGACGACCTGGCCGGCCACGTCGGTGAGCCGGTAATCGCGGCCGGTGTGGCGATAGGTGTGGCGTTCGTGGTCGAGGCCCATGAGATGGAGGATGGTCGCGTGGAAGTCGTGCACATGGACCTCGTCGCGTCCGACGCGGATGCCGTGGTCGTCGGACGCCCCGTACACCGTGCCGGCCCGGACGCCGGCACCGGCGAGCCACGAGGAGAAGACCCAGTGATGATGCTCGCGGCCCTTGTGGTCGGCGGTGGCGTTGAAGGGCGTGCGGCCGAACTCGGTGGTCCACACGACGAGCGTGTCGTCCAACATGCCGCGTTGCTTGAGGTCGCGCAGCAGCCCCGCGACGGCCTGGTCCACGTTCTTGGCCAGCGGGACGTGCGTCATCATGTCGCCGTGGGCGTCCCAGTTGTCGGACGACCCGACGTCGATCAGCTCGACGAAGCGCACGCCGCGTTCCGCGAGCCGGCGGGCGACGAGGCATTGCCAGGCGAAGCCCTTGGTGCTGCCCCGTTCCAGGCCGTAGAGCGCGAGAGTGGCGTCGCTCTCGCGGGACAGGTCGAAGACGTCGGGCAGCTCCATCTGCATCCCGAAGGCGGTCTCGAAGGACTTCATGCGCGCTTCGAGCAGCGGGTCGCCGGCGCGGCGGGCGAGATGCCGGCGGTCCATCGCCGCCATCGCCCCGAGCTCCAGCTCCTGCAGCAGCCCGCTGGAGGCGCGGCGCCGGAGGTTGGCGACCGGTTCCGCGCCCGGCACCACGAGCGTGCCTTGATGCGCGCCGGGCAGGAAGTCGCTCGCCCAGACCTGGCCGCCGGCGTAGGGCGTCTTGGGCGCGATGACCACGAAGGACGGGAGGTTGCGGTTCTCCGTGCCGAGACCGTAGCTGACCCACGAGCCGATGCTCGGCCGGCCGAAGGTGAACGACCCGGTGTGCATGCCGAGCGTCGCCTCGTAGTGGTTCGTGTGGTCCGACCGCATCGAGCGGATGACGCAGAGGTCGTCCACGCAGCCGGCCATGTGGGGGAAGAGGGCGCTGACCTCCGTGCCGCAGCGGCCGTGCGGCGCGAAATCCCACTGCGGCCGCTTGGCGAACATCTTGAAGTCGCCCTTGCGCCCCTGGAACTCGTCCACCGCCACCGTCTTGCCCGCGTCGGCGAAGAGCCTCGGCTTCGGGTCCCACGAGTCCACGTGCGAGACCCCGCCGCTCATGTAGAGGAAGATCACGCGCTTCGCCTTGGGAGCGAAATGCGGCGCGCGCGGCAGCAGCGGGTCCGCCGCGGCGGCCGTTCCGCCGTCCTGCGCCAAGAGCTCGGCGACGAGCCCGGGGAACATCGCGGATCCGCCGACGAGCGATCGTAGGAATCCGCGGCGGGAAGGAGCGAAGGCGGGATACGTTTTCATGGCGCCATCAATCGACCGTGAGGAATTCGTTGCTGCCGGCCAGCACGCGGACGAGCGCTGCCAACGCTTCGGCGGTGGCAGCGCCCTTGCCGGCCGCGGTCGTCCCGGACCGGTAGGCCGCGAGGAACTCCGCGCCCTCGCTGCGCTCCGTGCCGTCGGGATCGCGGCCGAGCACCGACCGGTAGACGACGACGACCTGCCGGGACTCGTCCGCGACGGCCGCCAGGGTGCGGTCGGCGAGCAGGCGCGAGTTCGCATGGACGAACGGGTCGTTGAGGAAGAACAGCGCCTGCGTCGGGACGGTCGTGGTCCGGCGCTCCGCGGTGCTGGCGTTCGGGTCCGCGCCGTCGAACAGCGCCAGGAACGGATGCCGCCGGATCCGCTGCGTCATCAGATAGACGCTGCGGCGGCCATGTTCGTAGACGGCGTTGAAGGGGCCGTGCTGCGTGAAGCCCCACGAGGTCGGCGCGGGGAACGGATGTCCGAGGCCGGGCGAAGGGTCGAGCGTCCCGCAGGCCTTGAGGACCGCGTCGCGCGTCTCCTCGGCACCGAGGCGACGCCGCGGGAACGGCGACAGGTCTTCCCCGCCGCCCTCCGCCACGCCATCGGTCGGCGAACGGGAGGACGGGATGGAGGTCGCGACCGGGCAATCGTCCGTCGCGGTGGTGCCGGCCGTCTTCGGGGCACCCAAGGCGGTCGTGGAGCGGCTCTGCTGCTGGTAGACGGCGCTCGCCATGATGAGCCGGTGCATCGCCTTGATCGACCAACCGCTCTTCACGAAGGCCGTCGCCAGATGGTCGAGCAGCTCCGGATGCGTCGGAGGGCGGCCACGGATCCCGAAGTCGTTGGGCGTCCGCACGAGACCTTCGCCGAAGTGGTATCGCCAGATGCGGTTGATCATCACCCGCGCGGTGAGCGGGTTCTCGGGACGTGTCAGCCAACGGGCGAGTTCCAGGCGTCCGCTGCCCGTCGGGGCCCCGTTGCCGGACGCGAACGGACCGCCGCCGAGCACGGCAAGAGCGCCGCGCGGCACCGCCTCGCCCAGGCGGTCCGGCTCGCCGCGGAGCTGGATGCGCGCATCACGCGGCGTGCCTTCGCTCACCGCGTAGGCCAGCTCGAACGGCCCGTCGGCCAGCAACGTCTCGAGCTCTTTCCGCGCCCGCTCGCCTTCGGCTTTGAGGCCGGCCGGGTCGACCGGAGCCCGAGCGATCCCGCCATCGGCCACGGCGGCAAACGGGGTGGAAACCGGCGGGATCGGCGCGGTCTGCACGCCCAGGTTGTCCCAAGCCAGCGCGCAATGCGCCGAGGCCTCCGGTCGCGGCCCCTCGATCCCGACGCATCCCAGCCCGCGCGTCGCATTCGTCACGAAGGGGCGCGACGCGATCTCGGTGAGGTCACCCGGCCGGCCGATCCGGCCCGACACCGTGCCGGCTGCTGGATCGAGGGTGAGCTGCAGGTTGTTCCATTCCTTCGGCTTCAGCGCGCGCAGCGGTTCGCTCCGGTCGCCGATCCGGAGCGACGCGCCTTCCGATGAGATCAGGACCTCGATCACGTGGCCGGCCCCGGTGGCCGCGGACGTGAGCGGGCCGATCCAGAAGACGTGCGGCTGCTCCGGTCCCGCAGGCGAGGCCTCGGTCCGGAAGTCGAGGTTCACCTCCAGCTTCTCGCCGGGAAGCGATGCCAGCTTGGCCGGCAAGGACTGGACCAACCGATAGCTCCCGGTGCCGGCCGCGACGCTCGCGCCGACCTTGCCGAGCGGGAAGAGATTTTTGAACGGGCTCTGCGCCTCCGTGGTGACGGCGATCGCTCCTTCGTAGACCCATGGCGGCACGAGCACGCCCTTGCTGCCGCCGGCCGCGGGCGCCTGCATCTCGAAGTCGCCGTCCATCTCGTCCAGCGACCGGAGCACGGCGGACGGCGGGGACATCTTGGCCCGCTCCATCACGGCCACGAGCGAGGCGACGCGCGCCTCGAACGCGCGCCACTTCGGACGCGATTCCTCGGGCGGCGACAACGGCACGAGCGCGCGGCTCCGCTGTTTCTGCTCGGAGCCGGGGAACGCGTAGCGCGTGCTCTCGAAGATGCCATAGAGCGCGTAGTAGTCGCGCATCGGCACCGGATCGAACTTGTGGTCGTGGCACCGCGCGCAACCGAGCGTCAGCCCGAGCACGCTCTGCCCGAGGGTGTCGATGGTGTCCTGGAGCGTGAGGTGGTGGTAGTTCTCCGAGTCGAACCCGAAGCGCCGCGAGATCGCCAAGAATCCGGTCGCGGTGACGCGTTCGGCGTAGCGCGACCGGGGGCCGTCCTTGGCGAGGATGTCGCCGGCGATCTGCTCCTGGAGGAACTCGTCGTACGGCTTGTCGGCGTTGAAGGCGTCGATGACGTAGTTGCGGTAGCGCCATGCGACGGGCACCGGATAATCCGCGGTCTCGCCCGCCGTGTCGGCGTAGCGGACGACGTCGAGCCAATGGCGACCCCAGCGCTCGCCGTAGGCCGAGGAACCGAGCAGACGGTCCACCACCTTGGCAAAGGCGTCCGGCGACGGATCGGCGACGAAGGCATCGGTCTCGGCCGCGGTCGGCGGGAGCCCGGTGAGGTCGAACGTGGCGCGGCGGAGCAATGCGCGACGGTCGGCGGCCGGCGCGGGTTTCCGGTGGTCCGCTTCGAGACGCGACAAGACGAAGTCGTCGATGCGCGTCCGGCTCCATGCGGTGTCCACGACCCTCGGCGACGCGGGATCACGGACGGGCTGGAATGCCCAATGCGGAGCCTTCGGACCGGCCGCGTCCACGCGCAGCAACGACCCGATCAAGAGAACCACGCTGATGTGCCAGTTCCTCATGTGGTTGGATCCGCCGGAAACTGCCATGCGGTTCGACCAGCAGGAAGCGTTAGGTTGGACCGGTTGCGATCCCGGCCGGCGACCTCCGCGATCCACGGCGCCGGATCCTTGCGTGACGTCCACCGGAGATCTGCTAACCAATGCGTGTGACCTCCCTCCGCTTTGCCGCCGGCCTCGCCGCGGCGCTCGCCATCGGGCTGCCGATCGCCTCGGCCGCCGAACGGCTCTTCGTCTCCACCGCGTTGACCTCCGGCGATTTCACCGGTGGCATCGAAGGACCCGCCTGCGACCGCGCCGGGAACATCTACTGCGTCAGCTTCCGCGAGGCCCGCAACATCGCCCGCGTGACATCGGATGGACGCGCCGAGCTGTTCCTCGCCTTGCCGGAGAAGAGCGCGGGCAACGGGATCCGGTTCGATGCGGCCGGGACGATGTTCATCGCCGACCACACCGGCCACAACGTCTTCCGCGTCGACATGAAGACCCGGGCGGCGACCGTCTTCGCCCACGACGACGCGATGAACCAGCCCAACGACCTGGCCATCGCGACGGACGGCACGCTCTACGCCAGCGACCCCGATTGGAAACACGGCACCGGGCAGCTCTGGCGGATCGGCACCGACGGCAAGACGCATCGCGAGGCCGCGGACATGGGCACGACCAACGGCATCGAGGTCAGCCCCGACGGCAAGACCGTCTACGTGAACGAGAGCGTGCAGCGGAACTTGTGGGCCTTCGACCGGTCGGCGGACGGCTCGCTCAAAGGCAAGCGCCTGCTCCGCCGGTTCGAGGACCACGGGTTCGACGGCATGCGCTGTGACGTGGACGGGGACCTCTACATCACCCGGCCCGGCAAAGGCACGGTGGTGAAGGTCTCGCCCAAGGGCGATGTGCTCCGCGAGATCGACGTGCTCGGGGAGCACCCGACCAACATCTGCTTCGGCGGCGACGACGGCCGCACCGCGTATGTGACCGAGGCGAAGACCAAGCGGTTGGTCCGGTTCCGCGTGGACCGACCGGGCTTGGAATGGGCCCGGATACATCCCTGATATGCGATTCGTGAGCTGCGATTGGGGGACGACGCACTTCCGCCTGCGCTGGGCCGGTGGCACGGACGCTGTCGCCGAGGTCCGCACCGACGAAGGCGCGGCGAAACTGGCCGCCGCCGGCGGCGACCGCGCGGCGATGTTCCGCGAGACCTTGGCCCGCGGCCTCGAACAGTTGGGCGCGCCGGCGGACATGCCCGTGGTCGTCTCGGGAATGGCGAGTTCGACCATCGGATGGCGCGAGCTGCCGTACGCGCGGCTGCCGTTCGCGCTCGATGGACGCGATGTCGTCTCGTGCTGCCTCGACGGACGGGTCCACCTGGTCTCCGGTGTGCGCGGCGAACGCGACATCATGCGCGGCGAGGAGACGCAGGCGCTGGGGCTGGCTACCTCGCTCGGCGCGGCCCTGCCGGCAGAAGCGACCTTCCTGTTGCCGGGCACGCATTCCAAGCACCTGGAAGTCCGCGACGGAGCGGTCACCGGGCTGACCACCTGGATGACCGGTGAGCTGTTCGACGTGCTCACCCGCCACAGCGTGCTGCGGCACACGACCGATGCCAAGGCTCCGACCGACCGGGAAGGTTTCGTCGAAGGAGTCGATGCGGCGCGCGGAGGTCATCTGACCGCGATGCTGTTCCAAGCGAGGACGCGACAGGTCCTGGACCAGCGCAGTCCCGCCTCGAACGCCGGCTTCCTCAGCGGATTGCTCATCGGTGCGGAACTCGCGGGGTTGTCCCGCGACGGACGCCCGGTCGTCCTCGCCGCGGGGCCGCCGCTCAGCGAGGCGTACGCGCTCGCCGCCCAGGTGCTGGGCTTCGGCGACCGCATGAGGATCGTCGCCTCGGGCCCGCTCTCCGCTATCGGGCAGGCAGTGGTGCTGCGCCGGTTGCAGGGCGGTGTCCGCGCCTGACCGCGGACGGATCGCAGCCGTCCCCTGCGGATGTCCTACCCCCGCGG
Source organism: uncultured Verrucomicrobiota bacterium (assembly GCA_903916195.1). Classification (GTDB taxonomy): domain Bacteria; phylum Verrucomicrobiota; class Verrucomicrobiia; order Limisphaerales; family UBA9464; genus CAIVQB01. Next base: position 47,121 of record CAIWVP010000141.1, read on the forward strand.
CGAGGATCACGCCCATGATGTTGAACCTGCTGTTCCGTAGGAGCCCCGACTTCGGGGCCGAAGTGATCGTGCGTATCGGCGAAGCGCGTCTGCTGCACCTGGCGAGCGGCCTCTACGAGTTGAGGGGCGGGACCTGGCACGACCGGCAAGCCGTGAAGGAATGGGCGAGCCTGTTCCACCAAGAAGCCGTCTGGGATGCTGGTGCGACGCTGCGGTGGGTTGGTGCCCCGACCAGGAATTGAACCTGGATATGTCGTTTAGGAAACGACTGCTCTATCCATTTGAGCTATCGGGGCCAACCGTGCGGACGAGGAGCCGCCTCGGCTCCCTCCGGGGCAGCTACTACGGACTAGTGGAAGTTCCCGGCAAGGAGATTCTCCCTCGTCGACCGCTGGCCGCGCGTAGGGGGTCCCGTTCCAAGGGCGGTTCTCGTCCGGGCCTCGGCGACCGGGCGGGTTCTGGCTCGAAGGTCTGGAACAACCCGTCGGCAAGCGGCCGGAGCCGGACTCGCTGCCGCATCCGCCCCAGCCGATTGACTCCGACCATGTGTCACCTCATTGTGTCACCTATGAAGACGGCCAGCATCCGTGAACTCAAGCACGACACCAACACGGTCCTCGCCTGGGTCACGTCCGGCGAACGCGTCGAGATCCAGCGGCGGGGCAAGCCCGTGGCCATGCTGAGCCGTCCGGCCCGCAAGGCGAAGGCCCCGGCGCGGCCCGACTTCGCCGCCCGGCTGAAAACCATCTACGGCGACAAGGAACTGGCGGTCACCGCCAACGACCTCCTCGCGCAAGAGCGAGGCGACCGATGACCGCCTACGCCGACACCGCCTTCTTGTGCTCTCTGCACGCGCCGGACGCGCACACCGGGCGGGTGGTCGCGTGGCTCCAGCGCCCCCGCGCACCGCTGCCCTTCACCGGGCTGCATCGCTTGGAATTCCGGAACGCGCTCCGGCTGCGCGTCTTCCGGAAAGAGATCACACCGGAGCAACGCGAACTGGCCATCCAAGCCATGCTCTCGGACATCGCCGCCGCCGTGTTCGCCTACGCGGAACCTTCCTGGCCCGAAGTGCTGCTCGAAGCCGAACGCCTCAGCGGAGGTCACTCGGAGACCATCGGCACCCGGAGCCTCGACATCCTGCACATCGCTTCTGCCCTTGTGCTGGGTGCGAAGGATTTCCTGACCTTCGACACCCGCCAAGGGACGCTCGCCAAGGCCGTCGGCCTACGGGTGCCGGCGATCTGAGGACATGGCGGTGATACTCAAAACCGACAGCCGAGGCCGCCACACGCTGGGCCGATCTTTGCCCGGCGTGTCCAAAGTGCGGGTCGAACGGCACCTCGATGGGTCAGCCTCCGCAACGGTCGATCGACTCCCGACTCGGCTTGACGGTGGGACCGTCCCACTCTCTGCTTGCGGCATGATCGCGACGCTCAAAAGTGACGAGAAGGGCCGTTATGCCTTGGGTCGTTTCCTGCCCCGCAAGCCCGAGGTGCAGGTCGAGCCTCATCCTGACGGCTCGGTGACGCTGCGCCCGGTGAAGCGGCGGATGACCCGGGCGGAGGCCGAAGCATTTGTCCGCAGCCGGGCGGGCACGTGGGATGGACCTATCTCCGGGGCAAACCTGCTCAAACTGACGCGCGGGGAATGATTCTCATCGACACTTCGACCGTCGTCGCTTGGCTCGATGAAGTCCACCCGGACCATCAATCGTCCGCAGTGGCGGTGATCCAAGCCTTGGAGGAGGACGAAGTTGCCGTGAGCGTGGTCACGCTGGCGGAACTGGCCGCAGGCGGACGGACCCGAGAAGCCATCGCCCAAGACCTGCGAGGGATGACCGTCGTGGAAGTGACCGAAGATGACGCTTGGCACGCCGGCCGTGTGTTTGCGCGCACACCCCGCAAACAACTCGCCCCGTTGCCTGATTTCTTCATACGCGCCCAAGCCGCCGAACGCGGCTGGAAACACCTGACGAACGACCGCCGCCGGCTCAAGTGGTGGCCAGACGTCGAGTTCGTCTTCGGGAACTAAGTTTCTCCACGACCTCTGCCCCAACCTATCGGGGCCTCAACCCGGCTGGCCGGATCCGAGGTCGTAGAGCATGTGCCAGATGCGGTCCATCTCGCCGCGCTCCACCACCGGCTGCGGAGTCGAGCCGTCGAAGGCCGGCTGCGGCGATTTCAACCAGCGGCCTACCTGCGCCGGCTCCATGACACGGGCGAGCAGTTTCCATGTGGGCTCCCGGAACTGGGGGACCATCAGCACGACGGCGACAACGGCGGCCTTCTCGCGAGCCGCTCCGCGGTCCCTTCGTCGCGCCATAGATGTCCGTCGACACTGGAGCGAAGGTCCCTTGGGAAGAATCGCCAGTTCTGCTGAGGACCGACAAGCGGCATGACCGTCGCGTACAATCGGCGACGGCAGGGTGTGATCAGAAGTGGGCGGTCAGGTTGGCGGATGGAGCGCAGCCCGGCAGGGTGTGCGGTCTAGTTGCCTGAAGGCGGATCCCTCGACGACGCGGGAAGAATCCACGGACGGGCAGCTGCCCGTTGCTACCATACCATCGTGGGTAAGGTCCGCGCGGCCGCGCGGACCCATCTGCCCTGCCAGGGACCTCCATGGGTAGGAAGTGGCCGCCGACCTGCTCGGACACACCTATCGGGAACTTCGCTCATACTCCCTCAACTGACCGCCACTTCCGATCACACCCTGCGACGGCAGCGCGCCCGTTGACATCGCCGGGCGGAACCGTTTCTTTCACGACGCTGCAATATGCGCCGCCATCCGATCCCCTCCCATCCCATGAAACTCAAGCTTGCCCTCCCTCTTCTGGTCGCCGCGTCCACCGTCGCATTCGTCGGCTGCAACAAAGAAGAGGCGAAAGAGAACGTCTCCGGGTTGAAGGACAAGACCGCCGAGGCCGCCACCCAGATCGGCGAGGCCGCCAAGGATATGGCCCATCAAGCCGGCGAAAAGGCGAAGGACGTCGGCGAGAGAGTCGCGCAGGAGGCGAAGGTGATCGGCGAGAAGGCCGCCCACGAAGCAAAGGAGATCGGCGGAAAGACGCTCGACGCCGCGAAGGTGAAGGCCGGTCAAGCCTACGAGGCCGCCAAAGAAGGCACCGAGAAAGCGGTCGATGCCGCGAGGGAAGCCGCCGCGGTCGCCGCGCGGAAAACGGCGGAGGCCGCCAACAAAGCGGCCGACAGCCTCAAACCGAAGCCATGATGCGGCGGCGCCGTCGGATGGGTCTGCATGCCGGGCCGTCGCTGGGACGGCCCGGCACGGGGCACCCCATCACTTGCCGACAGGGCCGTAACCGGCGGCGGGCGTGCCGTCGTCGTTGAGGTGGCGGGTGCTCCAGAGCACGCCGCGCGTGACGAGGTCGAGATAGCGGGCATCGGCGACGGTCTCGTTGTTGTGGCCGATCGTGGTCGAGAAGACGCGGGTCTTCTTTGCGCCGTACTCATGGGTCCACACCACCGTGGAATCGTTCTGGCCCGGACGGTCGCCGGCATCCTGCTTGCCGCGGGCGAGGGCCTTGGTGGAGCCGGCCACCTGGATGTTGTTGTAGAGCTCCTCGTTGACGGTGGTCCAATCCTTCAGGCCCTTGGTCACCGGGTTGCTGCTGTCGAGGAAGGTGATGGCGATCGGCTTCTGCGCGCCGTGGCCGCTGGACTGGAGGCCGAGATAATCGAACCAGAACGAATGCGGCGTGCCGGACTTGGCCGGATCGTTCGGGTTGCCGATGCGGTAGCAGTGCATGGCGCAGTGCAGGTTGACGCCGGCGATGCCATCGCGGTGCGGCTTGAGCACGCCTTCGATGACGGCGGGGTCGTTGATGTCGGCGGCGCACTCGTCGTGGATGACGATGTCGTAGCCCTTCGCGTAATCCGGGTTCCCGTAGATGGGCAACGGCGGCTTGGTGCTGCCGTCCGGAGAGAAGATGACGTCGACCTTCGCGTTGGCGCGGGCCTCGATCCCGGCCTTCAGGATGTCCTTCTGCTTCGCGTAGTCATGGCAGCAACCGCCAGCGAGGAGCAGCACGCGGATCGGGGCGACCGCCGGCTCGGTGCCGGGCTTGCGCTTGTACGCCGCGAAGAAGATGCCGCTGTCGGCGGTCGACTTGAATTCCTTGGGCCGGGCGCCGCCCTGGATGGAGACCGCGGAACGCCAGCCGTCCGGCGTCAGTTCGGCGATGGCCTCGAGCACGCGGCCGACGTTCTGGCCTTCCGTCTCGGTCAGGTCCAGGGCCGGGGGCGTCTTGCTGGCGTCGAGCTTCACCTTGCCCTTGGCCGTCGAGTCGTTGGTCTCGAAGACGTAGGTGCCGTCCTTCATCGTCATCACGATGCCGTCGGTGAAATTGGCGGCGACATCGTCGCCGTTCATCTCGGCGGACTTGATGAGCCAAGTGCCGTTGAAGGAGCTGATGTCCACCGCGAACAGCGTGGTCGCGGTCGCGAAGAAGGCGAGGAGGAGGCGTTTCATGAGCGAGGGATGCACTTTATCCGCATCCACGGCACCGGTCAGCAACCAATTGGGTGCACCGGCAGGGGGGCAGATTCGCCGGGAAGACCTACCGGGTGGAGAGCAAGGCTGCGATCGGCGGCCCCGATGGGACGTTCCGCGGTGATCGCGCCGGCAATGGCGCGGATCTCGAGTCCAGCGAAGCGACCGGTGCCGCCGCGTGCTATCGGGTGATGTTTCTCCCCTGATCTCTCTGGCGCGGAGCTCAGATGAAATCCCGCCGCATCAGCCAGCGCACGCCAAAGATCACCGCGATCGAGACCAGCGACATGAGCCACCAAGCGTCGATGAGATAAGACGTCCCGATCATCACCAACCCTCCGGCGAACGGCCACGGCTCCTTCTGCCGCGTGCCGTAGACGAAGTACGCGGTGCCGACGGAACCCCACACCAGCGAGGCCCAGAGGAAGGATTCATTCAAGGCGAGGAGCATCGGTCCCGCACCGTGCGCCGGGACGCCCTCGTTGGCGAGCGCCCGCTCCGACGCGGGGCGCCGAGGTCCCGACCATGGCCGCGAGGATCCCCCAAACGGCTTGCGTTCACGGAAACCACGCCCGGTAATCGCGCTGTGCCGCGCGCCAAGTCCAACGACACCGATCTGCCCCAGAAACGTCCCGGAGAACTGCTCGGTCTGGCGCTCCTGGGCATCGCCTTCGTGCTGCTCGTCGCGCTGCTGTCCTACGACCGCAACGACATCTCTTGGGTCAAGCAACCGCCCAACCATCCCCCGCACAACACGCTCGGCCTGATGGGAGCGTGGGTCGCCTACGTGCTGACGCTCGGGTTCGGTGCATCGATGTTCGTGCTCGTCGCGCTGCTCATCGGGTTCGGTTTGGCCACCTTCGTCCCCGCGCTCGGTTATCTTTGGCGCGGATGGCGCACGCTCTTCGCCGCCATCGGCCTCCAGGTCGCGAGCATGGGCATCCTCGACCTGCTGACCGGCTACGGGTTCCACTTCGGCACCCACGGTAATTCCAAAGGCGCCGGCGGCCTGCTCGGGAGCGAGCTCGATCGCGCGGTCGTCTTCCTGGTGAACCCCGCCGGCGCCACGCTGGTCTATGCCGCGCTGTATCTCGGATGCTTGGCGGTCCTCGCCGACGTGCATCTGCTCGACCTCGCGAAGCGGCTCCTGGTCCGCGAACCGAAGACCGACGACGAGAAGTTCGCCGCCGACCAAGCCGCGCTCGCCAAGCAATCGAAGGAACTCTCCAAGCAGGCCAAGCTGCTCGAGCTGAAGGCCGCCGCCGAGACCGCCGCGAAGGCCAAGGTCGCGAAGGCACCACGGCCGGCAGCCCAGGAGCCCGTGGCCTTGGAGCCGGCCAACGGCGGCCTCGGTGCCGATCTGCGTCCGGTCCCGGAGCCGCGGTTCCAGGACAACAGCCTTCCCCGCAGCCGTCCCGAACCCGGCAAAGAACCGGTCGCCGATGGCTTGGTCATCACCGGCAAGGAGATCGCCGCGGCGACGCCGGCCGAGGCCATCCTCGGCCGCAGATCCGCGCTGAAGACGACACCGCCGGCCCCGGCCGCATCCGACGACGATTGGAAGCCGGGCCAAACGGATCCCGACGCGACCGACGGCGAGACCCTGGACGAGGCCGATGCGCTCGCCGCCGCCGCGGTGCCCTTCTCGCCGGTCTCCGGCGGCAATCTCGTCCGCGGCGGCAAGATGCAGCCGCGCCGGCCCCGGCCCATCACGGTCGCCAGCACGCCGATGATCGACGGCTACCGCCTGCCCGACCTCGATCTGCTCAACCGTCCCGATCTCACGGTGAAATCCACCGAGACCAAGGAAGACTACCTGGCCAATTCGCGGCTGATGGTGCAGACGCTCGCCCAGTTCGGCATCGAGGTCTTCCCCGGCGACATCACCCGCGGCCCGACCATCACGCGCTACGAGCTGCATCCGGCGGCCGGCGTGAAGCTCGAGAAGATCACCGCCCTCACCAACAACCTCGCCGCCGCGCTCAAGGCGGAGCGCCTCAACGTGCTCGCGCCGATCCCCGGCAAATCGTCCGTCGGCATCGAGGTGCCGAACCTGGTGAAGACCAAGGTCATCATGCGCGACCTCCTGGAGTCGCCCGAGTGGCTGAACTCGAAGGCGCGCATCCCGCTCGCCCTGGGCAAGGACGTCTACGGCCACCCGATCATCGCCGACCTCGCCGAGATGCCGCACGTGCTCATCGCCGGCAGCACCGGGTCCGGAAAGTCCGTCTGCATCAACACGATCATCGCGTCGCTGCTCTACAAGTTCGGCCCCGACCAGCTGCGCTTCGTGATGATCGATCCCAAGGTCGTCGAGCTCCAGCAGTACAACGCCCTGCCCCACCTCGTCGTCCCCGTCGTCACCGACCCCAAGAAGGTCATCCTCGCGCTGCGTTGGGTCGTGAACGAGATGGAGAAGCGTTACCAGATCTTCGCCAAGGTCGGGGTCCGGAACATCAAGGGCTTCAACGAACGACCCAAGGACAAGCCCCTTCCGCCGAGCGAGCCCGAGCTGCCGTTGATGGCCAAGAAGGAGAAGGTCGAGCCCGGCGCGGAAGGCTTCGCCGTCGAGGTCGACGTGCAGATCGTCGTCCCCCGCGACGATGACATCATCATCCCGGAGAAGCTCAGCTACGTGGTCGTCATCATCGACGAGCTCGCCGACCTCATGCTGGTCGCTCCGGCGGACGTCGAGATGGCCATCGCCCGCATCACCCAGATGGCCCGCGCGGCCGGCATCCACTGCATCGTCGCCACGCAACGGCCGTCGGTGGACGTCATCACCGGCGTGATCAAGGCGAACATCCCGGCGCGCATCGCCTTCCAGGTCGCGGCCAAGGTCGATTCCCGCACGATCCTCGACCAGATGGGTGCCGACAAACTTCTGGGCAAGGGCGACATGCTCTACCTGCCGCCGGGCAGCGGGAAGCTCACCCGGGCCCAGGGCGCCCTCATCACCGACCAGGAGATCGAGAAGCTCGTCGAGTTCATCGCCAAGCAGGGCAAGCCCAGCTACGAGCCGGAGATCCACCAGCGGCTCCAGAGCACGCCCAGTTCCATGGGCTCGATGTCGCTCGATCCCGAATCCGAGGTGAGCGACGCGGACGAGGACCTGATCCAGAAGTGCATCGAGGTCATCCGCTCCGAGAAGAAGGCCAGCGTGTCCTTGCTCCAGCGCCGCCTGAAGCTCGGCTACGGCCGCGCCTCGCGCCTGATGGATGAGCTCGAGGACCGCGGGATCGTCGGCCCGAGCAAGGGCGCGGAGCCCCGCGACATCCTGCTCGACCTCGACGGCCAGGGCTACGACGGCGGCGGACAGAGCATGGTGTGAGGCGACGGGAGCGATCGGGCATCCGGCTCTCGCCCGGTCACCCTGACCTCGCGGACTCCGCATGGGGCCGACGGGGTCGCGACAGCGTCTTGGAGTGCGTGCGGCGAAGCAGAGCGGAGCTGCCGCTTTGGCGTGGAGCGGTCGAGCGGTCGAGCGCCCCAGAAGTTCGTTGCCAGGTCCGGCGGACGAAAAGCGGGGCAAGCCACACGCACTCCAAGACCTCGCGGAGAACGAACGGTCCATGGGCAGGGGAAAGCTGTCGGACGCCGTCGTCGCATCGCCTGCCGTTCTCCGCGCGTTTTTCGCTGACCGTCCCCGGGACGTTCCGCAGGCTGCGCGCATGTCTTCTGCCGGAGTCCTGCCCCGTCTGTTGCTCGTGGATGGCCACGCCTACGCGTATCGTGCCTTCCATGCCATCCGCTCGATGAACGCGCCGGACGGGCGCCCGACCAACGCCATCTTCGGCTTCGTGAAGATGCTGCTCAAGATGGAGGCGACGCTGCGTCCGACCCATCGGCTCGTGGTCTGGGATGCCGGGCTCGCCGCCGATCGCGTGGCCGCCCTGCCGGGCTACAAGGCGGACCGCCCGCCCACGCCGGATGCCTTGGTCGAGCAGTTCCCGCAGCTCCAGGCCTGGCTCGCCGCCGCCGGTTGGGCCTCGCTCCAAGAGGACGGCACCGAGGCCGACGACTGGCTCGCCACCTACGCCCGCCGCGCCGAGGCCGCCGGTTGGCAGAGCATCATCGCCAGCTCCGACAAGGACTTCATGCAGTTGGTCAACGACCGCGTCGGCCTGTTCAACCCGAACGATAAATCGGACAAGATCTGGGCCGCTGCCGACGTCGAGACCAAGACCGGCGTGCGTCCCGACCAGGTGGTGGATTGGCTCAGCCTCGTCGGCGACAGCGTGGACAACATCCCCGGGGTGTCCGGCGTCGGCCCGAAGACCGCGACCGATCTGCTCAAGCGGTTCGGCGACATCGAAACGCTCTTGGCCCGCTCCCATGAGCTCAAGTCCGAGACGCAGCGGAACTCGGTCCAGGCCAGCGCCGACGCCTTGCGCCGGAACCAGATGATGATCCGGCTGCGTGATCAGCTTGCCGGCGGACCGGCGTTGGACGGCCTCGCGCCGCGTCCCGCCGATCGCCCGGTGCTCCGCGAGCACTATCGCCGATGGAACTTCCGCAGCCTGCTGGCCGAGCTCGGCGAAGAACCGGTGCCCGGGACGGAGACGCAGGGCGATTTGTTCTGATTGGTGTCGGGTTTCGGATCTTTGATCGCCGCGGATGGCCGCGGCAGATCTGGTCCCGCCGGACCTCGGCGATGGGCCCAGCGAAGGGACCATGAGAAGAAAGAGCGCGGCGATGGGATTCATCCGTGCGCGTCCTTCGCGGATGGATCAGGGCGCGGGTGGAACCGCGACCTCCCGGGACACGGTTGCACGGGCGGCCTCTCGGCCGGGAGGGCGGCGGTTCCACCCGCGCCCCATATTCTCCTCCGCCGCACGGGTCGGGGGTTCCAAGGCGTGATGCGCGGTGAGGGGTTCATCCGTGCGCGTTCTTCGCGAATGGATCAGGGCGCGGGTGGAACCGCGCCCTCCCGGGGAACGGTGGCACGGGCGGCCTCTCGGCCGGGAGGGCTGCGGGTCCACCCGCGCCCCCATATTCTTCTCCGCCGCACGGGTCGGGGGTTCCAAGGCGTGATGCGCGCCGAGGGGTTCATCCGTGTGGGTTCTTCGCGAATCGATTTCGGCGCGGGTGGAACCGCCCCCTCCCCGGCCACGCCGGCAGGGGCGGCCACTAGCTGCCGTGCAAAGACTTGGCGGGGCCGTATGACGGGCTTGCCAGCGGTGGATGTTGCGGTTGCAGTGAGAGAAACAGTGGCGATGCCTTCGCGTTCAACCCACAGCACCGGTGACTGTGCGCCCCATGTCGCGCCCTCTTCCATGGCCGCTTCCCCAGCGGTCCCTTCGCGGTCGGCATCCGACGCCCTCGGGGTCCGGTCCGGGGAGCGGGGTGGTAGGAGGAGCTCGATGACCGCGACGAGACTAGGGCGCCACATCGCGGTCGGCCTGATCGCCGCAGGTCCCGGGGGAGGATTCCTGTTCGGGCTTCTCAACGCAGGGGATCCTGACCCCAATCCAATCGGGCGGATGGTCTATGCGTGCTTGATGGCGGTGCGGGCTCCGTTGCACGGCGGATTCCCGCCCCATGACGGGGCCGGGGCCGGCCGGCCGGTCAATGTCTGGGCGCACATGTTCATCGCGTTCCTGCTGTTGATCAGCGGGCTCGTTCTCCGTGACCGGAGGAGATCCTCACGGCGGAACGAACCGACGGCCTGACCGTGCGTTGCTGCGGCTGGTGACGAAATGGGGCGATTCTTGGGGGGGTGGCCGACTGGGTGGCCTGCTCCAAAGCGAAGGGGGTCCCGTCTTGCGACAGAACCCCCCGAAAAGCTGGTGCACCCGTGAGGAGTCGAACCTCAAACCTGCTGATCCGTAGTCAGCTGCTCTATCCAATTGAGCTACGGATGCACAACGCGGCGCAACTTAGGAACCCGGCGGGCTAGGGAGCAAGCCGTTTCTTGGAAATGGTACGGATTCATCGCTGGGCGGTCCCCGTGGAAACCGAAAGACAGCAGGTGGATGCCCCGGCCTTCGCTTCTTTCGCTGCCCTCGCCGTCATCGTTCCAGGGCTTTTCTGAGGTTTTCCGGACGGTTCAGACGATGAGCAGGCGTTCCAGCCCCGCCGCCGATCTCCGTGGGCTGACGAGGGCGAGGGTCATCCGTTCGGGCCGGAAGAAATCGCGGGCGGCCGACCGGACCTCGGAGGGTTTCACCGCGAGCAGCTTGGCTTTGGTCTCGGTGAGCGGGACCAGCCTACCGAAGCCGAGCCATTGCTCGCCCAGGATCATCATGTGGTTCTCGGTGCCTTCGAGGTTCAGCTCCGCTTGGCCGAGGACATAGTCGCGGGCGCGGTCGAGTTCCGCCCGGCCCGGCGCGACGTCCCGCAGCCGGTGGAGCTCGGCGACGACCAGCTTCAGGGTGCGCTCGATCTGGGCGGGGTCGAGGCCGGCCGAGACCACGATGTCACCGGCGTCGGCCCAGAGGCTCAGCGAGCTCTGGATGTTGTAGGTGAGCCCGTTCTCTTCGCGGACCTTCTGGAACAGCCGGGAGCTCATGTTCTCGCCGAGCAGCACGTTGAGCAGGCGCAGCGCGTACCGTCGCTCGTCGTGGCGCGAACCGGTGCGGAGGGCGAGGCTGAGGTTCGCCTGTTCGGTGCGGCGGCATGCGGAGATGATCCGCGGCGCGGTGGCCAGGGGCGGCGCGGGTTCGTGCGTCCGGCGATCACCGGTGCGGAAGGCTTTGGCTCGCTTGGAGACGAGCTTGACCAGTTCGTCGTGGTCCACGTCGCCGGCCGCGGCGATGACGGTGGCGCCGGTGACGTAGTGGGTCGCGAGGTATCCGACGAGATCCCCCCGGCCCATCGCGTCGAGGGTCTTGGTCGTGCCGATTACCGGGCGGCCGAGGGGATGTGCCGGGAACTGCGCCGCGTTCAGCAGGTCGTGCACGTGCTCGGCCGGTTGGTCGCGATACATCGCGAGCTCTTCCTTGATGACGTCGCGTTCCTTGTCGATCTCCGCCGGCGCGAAGGCGGAGCCGAGGAACATATCGAGCAGCACGTCGAGCAGCTCCGGCATGCGTGATGCCTGCGCGCGGCTGTAGAAGCAGGTGTGCTCCTCGTCGGTGAAGGCGTTCAGGTAGCCGCCGATGCCCTCCACCGCCTGCGAGATCTGCGCCGCGGTGCGGCGGCCCGTGCCCTTGAAGAGCAGGTGCTCGATGAAGTGGGAGATGCCGTTGAGCGGTGCGGGCTCGTGGCGTCCGCCCGCCCCCACCCAGATGCCGAGCGAGACGCTGGCCATGTGCGGGAGGGCGGCGGTGAGGACGGTCAGGCCGTTGGGCAGTCGGGTCGATCGGTACACGGTGGGGATCACAGGGCAGGGATGGGGATGGGGCCCGGTCGGTGCGTCCGCCTGAAGGGAGGTCCAGGAGTCGCGGCGAGCCGGTCGGGCCGGCGGTTCAGCGGAAGGCCGATGGCACTTGTTCGGGGACGCCGACGGTCCGGCGGTAATCGACGATCCATTTCACCGCCTCGGCCGGATCATCGGTGACGCGGAGCAGGTCGAGGTCGCCGGGCGAGATCAGGCCGGCCGGCTCGAGCGTGGACGCGATCCAGTCGAACATGCCGCGCCAATGGTTCTTGCCGAAGAGGATGATGGGGAACGCGGGGAGACGCTGCGTCTGCACCAGGGTCACGACCTCGAACAGCTCGTCCAGCGTGCCGAAGCCGCCGGGCATGTAGACGAATCCCATGCTGTACTTCACCAGGCAGACCTTGCGCGTGAAGAAGTAGTGGAAGTTGATGGAGATGTCGGCGTGGCGGTTGCCCTTCTGCTCGAAGGGCAGCTCGATGTTGAGGCCCACGCTGGGGACCTTCTTCGGCTTGGCGCCGCCGCGGTTGGCCGCCTCCATGATGCCCGGGCCGCCGCCGGTCACGATCGAGATGCCCTCCTTGGCCAGGCCTTCGCCGATGGCGACGGCGGCCTTGTAGTAGACATCCTCGGGCTTGGTGCGGGCCGAACCGAAGATGGTCACCGCCGGTCCGAGCCTCGACAGGGTGTCGAACGATTCGACGAACTCCGCCATGATCTTGAAGACGCGCCATGGGTCCTCGGACATGCGCGACGCTTGTGTTTCAGGCATGGCGCAAGGTCGGGCAACGATCCCCGCGGCGCAACCCCGGCGCGCGCCGGGGATCGGGAAACGGTCGGAAGTGGCGGATAGAATCTGCTGGATCGTGCTCGGCTGTTTCGCTGGGCCGGACTTGGCTGGGCGCGAGGAGTTCCTTGGGCGCTGGGCAGGAGACAGCGTCTGCGGGTCACCGACCTGCGGTGCAACGGAGTGCCATCGGCTCTGTGGAACAGATAGATCTGGAAAGCAGGAAAGCAGGAACGGAGCCGGCAAAGCTCCGGTCTTCCTGCTTTCCAGATTCTCTCTCCGGCCCGTGTTTTCATCAGAGCAAGCGCGAGCCTGCCCGGCTGCCTTGTCCGCCGCATCTGATCGCACTTGCGGGTGCTTCGCTGCTTGTGCGGGCCGGAGATCGTGAGGATCGTCGGACGGTCCGGCTGCCCTCCGCGTCCGCACAGATCCAAACGATGCAAACCCTCTCCCTTTACGAGCGGCTCGGCGGACGTCCGGCGCTGGATGCGCTGGTGGCGGCGTTCTACGGCGACGCGCAGCATGATCCGGTGCTCGGTCCGGTGTTCGCCGCGCACGTGCACGACTGGACGTCGCATCTCGCCACCGTCGCCGATTTCTGGAGCACCCAGACCGGCGGTCCGCCGCTCTACCGCGGGGGCATGGGCCGGCACATCCGTCTCGGGCTCCGGCCGGAGCATTTCTCCAGTTGGCTCGCGCTGTGGGAGAAGACGGTGCGCCGCCTCTTCGCCGCGGATCTGGCCGACGAGCTGATGGTCATCGCGCGCTTCATCGCGGGACGGCTCGAAGGGATGGCCGCGGGAGTGCCGGCGTTGCGCGTCGGATGACGCGGGATCGAAAAGGTTGAAGGGCGCTGCCGCCGGGCGAAGAGTCGCCGCGATGAGACCGGCCCGCTTCCTCGCTCTCCTGATCGGCATCGTTTCCGTCTCCGCCTTGGACGCCGCTCCGCCGGATCCGTCCGCCGCTCTGGTCAAGGCCAAGGTCGAAGCGGAGTATCCTTCGCTCTTCGGCATCTACACCCATCTGCACGCGCATCCGGAGCTCTCCTTCATGGAGGTGAAGACCGCGGCGCTCGTCGCCGGCGAGCTGCGGGCGCTCGGGTTCACGGTCACGGAGAAGGTCGGCAACACCGGCGTCGTCGGCGTGCTCACCAACGGGACCGGCCCGACGGTGCTCGTCCGTGCGGACATGGACGGCCTGCCGATCAAGGAGAACTCCGGTGTCGCCTACGCGAGCACCGATATCGTGAAGGACCTGTCCGGCAAGGAGCAGCCGGCCATGCACGGGTGCGCGCACGACACGCATGTGACCGGCCTGATCGGCACGGCGCGCACGTTGGCGTCGATGAAGGACCGGTGGAGCGGCACGTTGGTGCTCGTGGCCCAGCCTGCGGAGGAGATCGTCGCGGGCGCGCGGGCGATGTTCGCGGACGGGCTGTACACCCGGTTCCCGAAGCCCGATCTCGCGGTCGCGTTGCACACCACGTCGCTCTTGGCGGCCGGGAACATCGGCTATGGCGAAGGGCCGCGCTACGCGAGCGTCTCCTCGATGGACATCCTCGTCCGCGGCTTCGGCGGGCACGGGTCCGCACCGCACACGACCAAGGACCCGGTCGTGCTCGCCTCGCAGATCGTGCTGGCGCTCCAGACCATCGTGAGCCGCGAGATCAAGCCCGGCGTCCCGGCGGTGGTCACGGTCGGGTCCATCCACGGCGGGCTGAAGCGCAACATCATCTCGGACGAGGTGAAGCTGGAGCTGACGTTGCGCGCGTTCGACGAGAAGGTCATGGCGCACCTGGTCGCGTCGATCCGCCGGATATGCGACGGCCTCGCGCGGTCGGCGGGGCTGCCGGACGACCGGATGCCGGTCGTGACGCTCACGCCGGAATCGATCGATGTGACCCGCAACGATCCTGTCCTTTCCCGCCGGCTCGCGGCGCGGTTCGGCGAGTGGTTCGGCGACGAGAAGGCGCGGCCGGTGGACCCGGTGATGGGCGGCGAAGATTTCTCCGAGTTCAGCCGGCAGGGCGTCCCGATCTGCATCTGGTGGGTCGGGGCGACGGATCCGGCGCGCATCGCCGAGAGCGAGCGCACGGGCGTGCCGGTCCCGTCCAACCACTCCGCCACGTTCGCTCCGGTCCCGGAGCCGACCATCAAGGCGTGCGTCACCTCGATGACCGCGGCGGTGCTCGAGCTCATGGGTGGGCGAGTGAGCCGGTGAGCCGGCGAGTGGGTGAGTGGGTGAGTGGGTGAGTGGGTGGGGGAAGCGGCGGGTCCGCCGACTCTGGCCTACTGGCTCACCGGCTCACTGGCCTACTGGCTCACTGGCTCACTGGCTTTCTCTTCCAATGGCAGATCTCTTCGTGTCGGCTTACACCGAGGAGGTGGGCCCGCTGCGAGTCCGCCCTCCCTCTCTCCCGTTTTCCCCGTGGCCACCGGCCGGGGCGCGCTGTTCACTTCGGGCGTGAACTCCTTCCGACGACAGGTCGCTCTCTTCGCGGGCCTCATCCCGATGTTGTCCGGGATCTTCGCGGTGGTCGCGGCGGATGCCACCGGACCGAGACAGGGCGCGGCGTTGCTGAAGACCGATGTGATGGGCGTGTTCGCGCATCCGGACGACGAGACCGGGGCCGCGGCCTTGCTCGCCACCTACGCGTTGGGCAAGGGGGCGGCGGTCGCCAACGTCTACTGCACGCGTGGCGAAGGCGGCGGCAACATGGTGGGCACGCAGGCCGGGCCGGCGTTGGGGATCCTGCGCGAGGCGGAACTGCGGGACTGCCTCGCCAAGCTGGGCGTGCGCCACTGCTACTTCCTCGGCCAGGCCGATTTTGCCTACACCGAGAGCCTGTCGGTCACGCTGGAGAAGTGGGGCCACGAGCAGACGCTGCGCAGCCTGGTGCGGCTCTTCCGCGCGCTGCGGCCGGAAGTCATCGTCACGATGAACCCCGCGCCGACCGCGGGGCAGCACGGCAACCATCAGGCCGCGGGCCTGCTGGCGATCGAGGCGTTCGACCTCGCGGCGGATGCGAAGACCTTCCCGGAGCAGATCGCGGACGAAGGGCTCCGGCCTTGGCAGCCGCGGAAGCTCTATTTCGGCGGCCCGGCCGGGACCGGCGCGACCATCGCCGTGGACCGGCCGCTGCCCGACGGCCGCACGCCGGCGCAGGTCGCGGGCGAGGCGTTGTCCCACCACCGGTCGCAGGCGTTCGGGAACTTCGGCAACTCGCCGTGGCTCCGCCGTCCGCAGAACCTGGCGCTGGTGAAGAGCGTCGTCCCCTTCGCGACCGACGAGACCGATCTCATGCGCGGCCTGCCTGTCGCGGACCCGACGCCGGCGCGCATGCCCGCGCCGGGCGACGGCGTGGCCGAGAGCGGGTTCCAGCTGGCCTTCGTGCCGCGCCCCGCGGTCGAGCGCTACCGCCGATGGGTGAAGGAACAGCGGATCGAGCACGCGGCATCGGAGTTCGCGGCGGACGTGCCGGTCGTGGCCGGTGAGGTGAACGACGTGTTCCTCCGCACCTTCAATCCGACCGCCGACGGCGCGAACGCGGTGGTGGACTTCACGCCGCCGCCGGGCTGGAAGCTCAACTTCGAGCAGGTGAACGTGCGCTTCTCCCCGGCCGTCGAGAACCGCATGCGCGTGCTGGTCACGCCGCCGGAGGGCTTCCCCGCCGATGCCGAGCTGACCGCGACGACGACCATCGCGGGGACCGTCCTGAAGACCACGACGCGGCTGCATCCGGTGCCGTCGCTGCGCGTCCGGCACGTCGCCGGGGCGCTCACGGTCGGCACCGATGACGCGGCTGCGGCGTGGGTCGCGCTGCCGGTCCACGCCATCCCGCACACGCGGACGTGGCAGGGGACGGTCACAGATGCGGCGGATTGCAGCGGCGGGTTCCGCATCGCGCACGACGGCGCGACGCTCTTCGTCGAGGTGCGCGTGCACGACGACGTGGTGGTGGGCAACATCGCGCCGGACGACATCAAGGGCCACTGGCGCAGCGATTCCGTGGAACTGTGCATCGACCCGCAGGTCGGGGCGGAGCACACGCTCGGCTGCTACAAGCTCGGCATCTTCCCGTTCGATTCCACCGGCAAGGTCCGCGCCGCGCGCGACGCGGACGCAAACGCCGGTCCGGTCGAGGTGACCGCCCCGGGGACGAAGCTCGCCTCGTGGCGGACGGCGGACGGCTATGCCATCCGCGTCTCGGTGCCGTTCTCGGAGCTCGGACTCAAGCCGTCGAAGGAAGCGGCCCGCTTCGGGCTGAACGTGCTCATCTACGACGGCGACAAGGCCGGGGCCGCGCCGGGCGAGAACATCAACAAGTCGCGTCTTGCGTGGGCTCCGCGGTCGGGCGTGCAGGGAAGGCCCGAGGACTGGGGCCGGGCGGACCTCGAATAGCGCGGGCGCCGCGCCGGTGGCCGCCGCGGCCGGGTCAACCGCCGATGCAGCTCATCGTGCGCGCCGGCTGGACGAAATCGGCCTGCCGATGCGATGGCCGGCTTCTTTGTGGGCGACGAGCCCGACGAGCTCGGCCGCGATGTCGTCGTCGGTGGCGTCGCCGCGGAGGAGGGGCTTGAGGTCGTGTTCCTCGACGCTGAAGAGGCAGGTGCGGAGCTTGCCGTCGGCGGTGAGCCGGAGCCGGTTGCAGTGGCCGCAGAACGGTTCGGTGACCGGCGCGATGATGCCGACCTCGCCGCGTCCGTCGGCGAAGGCCCAGCGGCGCGCGGTCTCGGCGGGATTGCCGGACTGGTCCACCGGCACGAGGTCGAAGCGCGCGCGGAGCCGTCCGAGGATCTCGCGTCCGGAGACCACCATCTCCTTCTGCCAAGCGTGCCCGGAATCGAGCGGCATGAACTCGATGAAGCGGAGGCTGAGGTCGTGTTCCCGGGCGAACGCCGCGAGCGCTTCGATCTCGTGGTCGTTGAGGCCGCGGATCACGACGGCGTTGACCTTCACCGGGGAGAACCCGAGTTGCTTGGCCTGGGCGATGCCGGCGAGGACCTCGGCGAGGCCTTCGCGGCCGGTCATCTTCTTGAAGTTCACCGGATCCAGCGAATCCATGCTGAAGCTGACGCGCCGGAGCCCGGCGGCGCGCAGCGCCTCGGCGTGCCTGGCGAAGAGGAAGCCGTTGGTCGTCATCGCGAGGTCGCGGATGCCGGCGATGGCGGCGAGCTTGACGAGGAGTTCCGGGACGCCGTGGCGGAGCAGCGGTTCGCCGCCGGTGACGCGGACCTTCTCGACGCCGAGGCCGGCGGCGATGCGCACGAGGCGCTCGATCTCCTCGTAGGTGAGCAGATGCTCCTTGGGCTTCCACTCGTAGCGGATGGGCGTGAGCGCGACTGGTTTCGGGTTGCGGAGCGCATCGAACTTGGCGCGATAGAAACGCGCGGCCTCCTCCGTCTCGGGCAGGCAGTAGAGGCAGCGGAAATTGCAGCGGTCGGTGATGCTGACCCGGAGGTCCTTCATCACGCGGCCGTGGGAATCGCGCAACCCGGCGGCGGTCATATCGGGGCCAAGCTACCGCAGCCCCTCCGGACGGCGGACACCGAACCGACGGCGTGCGCGGGCGGAGGGCAGGGGGGAGGGCAGGGCGGTGCCGGTTGGTGGGCGGGGGGCGTCACTTGGCGGCCGGCGCGTTGGTGGAGACCGAGACCTTGGCGCTGCCGTCGGTGCCGACCTCGGCGTTGAGTCGCACCGGGGCGTTCGTGGCCTTGGCGCCGGGCGAGCGGATGCCTTCCGAGAGGGCCTGCGCGCCCTTCTTCTCGAAGCCGTAGAGGCTGCGACGGATGAAATCGAGGCGGTTGGCGATGCTGAGCTCTTCCTTGAGCTTGCGGACCTGGTCGCGGAGCGCCGCGAGGTCCTGGAACTTGCGCTCGAGCTCGGCCTTCTCGGCGAGCAGGCGCTTGAGCTCTTTCTGGAGCAGTTCGCGGTCGCCTTCGCTGGCGGCGAGCTTGCGTTCGGTCTCGCGGATCTGGCCGGCGAGGCCGGTGATCCGGGTGTTGAGGCCGTCCATCTTTTTGGTGAGCTCGTCCTTCTGGCCTTCGAGTTCAGTGATCTTGGCGTTGCGCTCGTCGAGCTCGGCCTTGGCCTTCTCGGCGGCTGCCTTGGCATCGGCCTCGGTCTTGGCGAGCTCGCCGGTGACCGCGGTGAGCTTGTTGGAGGTGAGCTTCAGCTCTTCGCCGCGCTGGCCGAGCGTGGTCTCTAGGTGGACGTTGACCTTCTGCTGCTCGGTGAGCTTCACCGTGGTGGCGAAGACGTCGTTCGAAAGTGCGATGATGCGGGATTCGGCCACGACGCGTTCATCGGCCGCCTTTTTGCTGGTCAGGAACCAGCCGACGCCGAGACCGAGGGCGGCGATGACGAGCACGATGGTGATGGTCTTGGCATTCATTGGCAGGTTGACGGTGCGGGCAGGCCGGAAGGTTGGCAAGCGCCGTCCGGGCAGCGCTTGCACTACGACCGGGCGGCGGTAGCCTGAATTCATGGAGATTCCCGAACGAGCGGGCGTGATGGTCGTGCGAGGGTGCGTCTTGTTCCCGCGTTCGTTGATGCCGTTGTTCATCTTCGAGCCGCGGTACCGGACGATGCTGTCCGAAGCGTTGGAAACGGACCGGATGTTCTGCCTCGCCGTGCCGAAGCCGGGGTCGACCCGGGGCTCGCCGTGCGAGGTCGCCGGTCTCGGGCTGGTCCGGGCGTCGGTGCTGAACAGCGACGGCACCTCCAATCTCGTCCTGCAAGGGCTGACGCGGGTCCGGTTGGGGAAGGCCGTCCGGTACAAACCCTATCGGCAGCATCTGATCGAGCCGTTGGAGGACGTCGTCGAGGAGAGCCTGGTGGTGGACGCCTTGGTCGCCCGGGTGCTCGACCTGACGGAGGCCCGCTTGCGCATCGGCACCCAGATCCCGCTGGCGTTGCTGCGTCAACTGGCGGGTGGCGGCGAGACCGAAGGTCCGGTGACCGTGGAGGGCTGCGTCGACCCGTTGCGACGGATGACCGATCCGGGGGCGATGGCCGACATGGTGGCGACGATGCTCCTGCCCGACGGGGCGAAGCGGCAGGTCATCCTCCAGGCGGCCGGGGTCGAGGAGCGGCTGAGGCATCTGGTGCGCTTGCTGTCGGCCGAGGTCACCCGGGCCAAGAAATCCTGAGACGATGACGCATCCCCGCGTCACCCGATGAAGAAGCTTCGGCCGGTCCCGGTCCGGGCTTGTTCGGGCCGCTCGTGACCGGCCGCGCGCAGACGGGCCCACGTTCCTGGGCAAGGTCGACGCCCCGCGGACCGGGAATCCCGACGGCGTCGACACCGGGGCGGCGAAGGTCTTCATCGACCCGCTCCAGAGGCTCCGGTCCGAGACGCGAGGGAACCGCGATGCGGAGGAGACGCGTCTCCTGGCGCCGGTGCCGGATGTCGTGCGGACGGGTTGCGTCGAAGTGATCGACGCCGCGGCCTCCGCGGCCAAAGATGGGGCGCGACGACCGGGAGGCCCGGCGGAACTTCGCTGAAACCCGCCGTGACCCGGCGGGTTTTCCGACCATGAAACTTTTCATCGCCCTCGTGCTCTGGTGCCTGCTGTTCGTGCTGTGCTGGCCGCTCGCGCTGCTGGCACCGGTGCTGTTCCCGCTCGTCTGGCTCGCGGCGCTGCCGTTCCGGTTGGCGGCGATCGTGGTGGTATCGTCGTTCGCGCTGTCGCGGGCGGTGCTGATGCTTCCTGCGCGTCTGTTGGGTGGCGGACCCGCCCGGGGCGCGGCATGACGAAGTATCTCCACGTGCTCTCGATCGGCGTGCAGAACACGCTGGTCTACCGCGTGAACTTCCTGTTCCGCGCGGCGTTCGGGCTGGTCCCGCTGATGGGCACGCTCTACGTGTGGCGCGCGATCTACGCCGGGAAGGCCGATGGCGAGCAGATCGGCGCCTACACCTTGAGCGGGATGGTGAGCTACTATCTCCTGGTCAACTTCGTGGACGCGCTGACGGCGGTCGCGGAGGACGACTGGCAGATCGCGGCGGACATCAAGGACGGGAACATCAGCCAGTTCCTGCTGAAGCCGATCGATTACCTCGCCTACCGCCTCTGCCTCTATCTCTCGGGCCGCGCCATCTACACCGGCGTCGCGCTGGTCCCGGTCGCGGCGTTCACGTACCTCTTGCGGGCCGATTTCACCTGGCCGGCCGACGCCGGGACCGCGGGATTGTTCCTGCTCTCGGTGCTGATGGCGGGGTTGATCCAGTTCTTCTTGGCCTACACCTTGGCTCTGCTCGCGTTCTGGGTGCTCGA
The DNA here is from genome assembly GCA_903916195.1 of uncultured Verrucomicrobiota bacterium. Taxonomy (GTDB): domain Bacteria; phylum Verrucomicrobiota; class Verrucomicrobiia; order Limisphaerales; family UBA9464; genus CAIVQB01. The sequence continues at coordinate 68,017 of CAIWVP010000141.1, forward strand.
CGTGAGCACGTTCATCTTCATCCAGTTCGCCTTCGAGTACCTGGCGAGCGGCCATCTTTTCCCGCTGGATCTCTTGCCGGCATGGCTCGCGCAGATGCTCAAGCTCACGCCGTATCCGTATCTGTGCTGGTTCCCGGTCTCGGTCTACCTCGGGCGCGTGACCGGACCGGAACTGTGGACCGGTCTCGCGATCCAAGCGGCATGGGTCGTGGCCGGGTACGCGTTGGCGCGGCATGTCTGGGCGCGAGGGATCCGCAAGTATTCGGCGGTCGGAGGTTGAGGAGCCGATGAAGACCTTGGCGCGCTATCTGTCCCTCTATGCCGCGATGTGGCGCAACAGCGTCACGCGGGAGATGTCGTTCAAGCTCAACTTCGTGCTCTGGATCGTGGTGGAACTGCTCTGGTTCGCGCTGCAGCTGGTCTTCATGTCGGTGCTGTACTCGCACACGGACAGCATCGCCGGATGGTCGAAATGGGAGGTCGTGATGCTGGTGGGCTGCGCGAACTTCATCCAGCAGCTCTTCACGGCGTTCTTCCTGACCAACCTGACCGACATCTCGGAGCACATCCGCACGGGGAAGCTCGATTTCATGCTGCTCCTGCCGGTGAACACGCGGTTCCTCGTGTCGCTGCGGAAGGTCGACCTCGGCTCGTACATCAACTCGGCCTGCGCGCTGGCCGTGATGGCCTACGCGGCGTGGCGGCTGGATTTCACGCCCACGGCCGTGCAGGTGGCCGGTTTCGCTGTGATGGCCCTGGCCGGGTTGACGGTCCACTACTCGCTGATGTTCCTGCTGGTGACGACGTCGTTCTGGACGGTCCGCGCCCAAGGGGTCGTCTACGGCTACTACAACCTCTTCAACATCGCGCGGCTGCCGGATTCCGCCTTCCCGCGCGGGGCCTTCAAGGCGTTCTTCACCTTCGGCCTGCCGATGCTGCTGGTGTCGAACGTCCCGGTGAAGGTGCTGCTCGGGAAGCTCGGCTCGCCGTGGGAGATGGCGATGCTGGCCGGGATGGCGGGCGCGTGCCTCGGCGTCAGCGAACTCGTCTGGCGCTGGTCGTTGCGGCATTACACGAGCGCCAGTTCCTGAGGTGCGCCGTTCGCGGAGAAATCCCTTCCCGATCCTCCGCGGTCTTCCACAGTCTCGCCGCATGCCGATCCAGGAAGCGCCGAAACTCGTGAAATGGCCGTTTTTGTTGGGGGATGCGCTGCTCGTCGGGGCGGCCGCGTTCCTTATCTCCACCGCTTCGTGGCCGCTCAGCCGTTGGGAGATCGCGGCGGTGGTGCCGTGCTGCATCATCGGCGCCGTGTTGGCCGTGCTGCCGTTCATCCGCGAGCACAACGCCGCGGTGAAGCTCTGGGAGCAGTCGAACCTGGCCGAGGCTTCCCGGCAACTGGACCAATTGGTCACCATCGCGAACCAGATCTCCGCGGCCACCACCCATTGGCAATCCGTCCAGGATTCGGCGGCGAAGACGGTCGCGTCCGGCGACGACCTGGCCAAGAAGATGACCGCCGAGGCGCGGGCCTTCGCGGAGTTCCTGCAGCGCGGCGATGCGCAGGAGAAGGCGGCGATGCGGCTGGAGATCGACAAGCTCCGGCGCGGCGAAGGTGAATCGCTCCAGGTCGTGATCCATCTGCTCGACCATATCTATGCGTTGTTCCTCGCGGGCGTGCGCTCCGGACAAGCGCCGTTGGCGCAGCAGCTCGGGCAGTTCCGTGGGGCGTGCCTGGACACCGTGCGGCGTCTCGGCGTCGTCGCGCATGAGGCCCGGCCCGGGGAGGACTTCGACCCGAAGGCCCACCAGACGCCCGACGGCCAAGAACCGGCGCCCGACGCGAAGGTCCAGGGCACGCTGGCCTGCGGCTACACGTTCCAAGGCCAGGCGGTCCGGCGGATCCTGGTCGCCATCGCCAAGCCGGAGCTGACGAACGAGCCCGCGGCCGAAGGCGCAAGCGGACCGGACGCGATCGCCGAAGGTCCGGCTGCCCATCCCGCGGCCGCGGACCTGCCGCTCGACGAGGGGGGGCCGGTCTGAGCCGGGGCATCGGTGTCCCGGCGCATGCCGGGACACGGCACGAAAAAGCCCGCCTAGGGGTCAGGCGGGCTTCAACGGTTCCGGTCGGTGACCGGTCGGATCACTTCGCGCCTTGGTCGACCCAAGCGCGGATCAAGGCGACCTGGTCCTTGGTCCAGGGTTCTCCTTTGCCTTCGGGTGGCATGGCTTCGTCGTCGACGAGCCGGCCGACGCTGTGGACCAGGGTGCTCTTGGCGCTGTCCTTGGCGACCACGTTCGGGCCGTTCTCGCCGCCCTTGAGGGTGGCTTCGAGCGAGTCGAGCCGGAGCTTGCCTTTCTGCTTCTCGGCGCCGTGGCACTTGAAGCAGGACTTCTCGAACATCGGACGGATGTCCTTGTCGTAGGTGAGCCCGGTCGTCTTGGCGGCGGGCGGCAACTTGCTGATGTCGGGGCCGGCGGCCAAAGCGGTGAGGGCGATGGCGGACAGGGTGGACAGGGCGAGGAATGGTGTCTTCATGCTCTAGATCGGGTCGTACCGCGCGAACGTGTGGGATGACGGCAGGACGGTCAAAACCATTCAACGGATGACGGCCGGGCCGTATCCCGGCGGCTGGATTTTTCGACGAAGGTCCGGCGACTCGGCATTGCGGGTGCTTCAATCGCACCATTGCCGAGCCAACGACCGATCGTCACCGGGAAATTCTCGTTGGGTGGTTGGTTTGACAAAACCGTGAAGTTTGCGTGACGTTTTTCAACATTCAGTGATCGTGAAGGCGGCGCCGAGGCGTCGATCATCCCTATGTCGGAAGACAAGATGCAGCTCCAAAGGTGGGAGCTGAAGTACCTGATCCCGGAGGCGCTGGCGCTGACCGTGCGCGAGTTCGTGCGCTCGTACCTCGAGTTGGACGAGTACGGGGCGAAGCGCGCGGACCTGAGCTACACGATCCACAACCTCTACCTCGACTCGGATGCCCTCGCCATCTACTGGGGCACGATCAACGGCGACAAGAACCGCTACAAGCTGCGCCTGCGTTTCTACGAGGACAACCCGAACGCCCCGCTCTTCTTCGAGATCAAGCGCCGGATGAACGACGCCATCCTCAAGCAGCGCGGCGGCGTGAAGCGCCACGCGGTCCATGCGGTCTTGGGCGGGCAGCAACCGGCCGGGCCGGAGCTGGTCTCCGGCGACGTCCGGCAACTCGTCGCGATCCAACGTTTCGTGGAGCTGATGTCGGTCGATCGGGCGGTGCCTGTGGCCCACGTCTGCTACGAACGCGAGGCATGGATCAGCCCGACCGACAACTCGGTGCGGGTCACGATGGACCGCAGGGTCATGATCTCGCCCGAGTTCACCACCCGGTTCACGGCGCAGATGGACGCCCCGGTCTGCGTTTTCGGGCCGTTGGTCGTGTTGGAATTGAAGTTCACCGGACGTTTCCCGGATTGGTTCAAGGAACTCGTGCGCATCTTCAACCTCCGACAAGGCTCGGCGTCGAAGTACGCCGACGGCATCGCCCTCAAGGGCGAGCACCATTTCTATCCGCCCAGCGGGATGCCGCCCGTGCACGCGGACCCGTCCGGAGCGGCCAGCCGCGAGGAGCGGTTGGCCAGACTCGACAACCTGCTCTCGAAGGCGGCATAACGCATCGACCACATGGGAAACTGGCTACTTCGCGGCGATTTCGGCACTGTGCCCGACGACTTGGAAGGGATGGCTCTGGGGCTGATGCTCGCGTTCCTCTGTGGGCATGTCATCGCCTGGGTCTACATGGCCTGCCATAGCGGCCTGAGCTACTCCCGCTCCTTCGTCAACGCGCTCATCGTGCTGTGCCTCATCGTGTCGGTCGTGATGATGGTGATGGCCAACAACATCCTCGTCGCGTTCGGCCTGATGGCGGTGTTCGCCATCGTCCGCTTCCGCAACGTCCTCCGAGACACGCTCGATGCCACGTACATCTTGGCGTCGATCACTGTCGGGATGGCTTGCGGCACGAGGAAGTTCAGCACCGCGGTCCTCGCCACCTTGGTGTTCGCGGCCCTCATGATGTATCTGCACTGGTCACGCTTCGGCGCGCGGCACCGGTACGACCTGATCCTCAACCTCCACTGGGCGCGCCCCTTGGGTGATCTGCCGGACCTCGCCGGCCTGCTCGACCGGCATTCCCGCAGGACCCAGCTCGCCAGCCAGCGGAGCAACACGGGTTACGACGGCTCCGACCTCAGTTACCGTCTGCTCCTGCGCGACACCGGGCGCATGGATGAACTCGTGACCGAGCTGAGATCGTTCCCGGGCGTCTCCCGGGTCACCAGCCTCAAGGCCGAGGACGAATCCGAAGTCTGATCGATGGACAAACTACCTAGAATCCCGAGTCCTCCCGGCACCCTGTGGCGCGAATTCCGCGTGACGGCGATGCCGTGCATCGTGTTCGCGGCGGTGCTGGGGCTGACCGCTGTCACCTGGCGCAGCTACGTCGGACCCTCGTCGCTCGTCGGCGAAGTGGAGGCGGTGAGGGCCCTGGTCGCTGCCCCGCAGGCCGGCCGCATCGTCGAGCTCGACGTCCGCCACATGGAGCGGGTGAGCAAAGGCCAGCTGCTGGGCCGCATCGTCGTGGCCGATCCGAAGGTCCTCCAAGCGAACCTGGCCCTGAGCAAGGCCCGGATCGAGTTGATCCGGATGTCGCCCGTGCCGGAGCTCCGGCTGGGGAACAACGGCATCAGCTACGAGAACCTGAGGCTCCGATGGCTGGAGCAACGTCTCTCTTTGGCCACCGCCAAGAGCGATCTGACCTACTACGAGGCCGAGTTCGCCCGGGCGCAGAAGCTCTTCTCCGAACAGCTCATCAGCCAGGCCTCGCTGGACCTCGCCCGCAAGAACGTCGAGATCACCCGCACCAAGATCGACGAGCAGACCAAGCTCCTCGCCGAGGCGGAGATCGCCATCCGGTCCGTCAAGCCGGCGGATCCTTCCCCGTCCGTCGACGGCATGCCGGGCTCGGTGAAGGCGGCGATGGATGTGGAACAGAGGAACCTCGACCTGCTGGAGGCGCAGATGGCGCCCTTGCCGCTCGTCTGCCCGATCGACGGCGTCGTGAGCGTGGTCAACCATCGTGTCAACGAGAGCGTCGCCGCCGGCGAAGCGGTCCTCACCGTCAGCGCCATCGCAGCCGACCGCATCGTTGCGTATCTTCGCCAACCGCTCACCTACGAGCCCCGGATCAACCAACGGGTCGAGGTCCGGGCGCGGTCGCATCGCCGCGGATCCGGGCAGGGACAGATCATCGCGATCGGCGCGCAGTTGGAGCCCGTCCTGGCCGAACTTCTCCCGATGAAGGCGGCGAACGGGGCGGCTGAATACGGCCGGCCGATCGTCGTCAGCGTTCCTCCCGGTCTGGGGGTCCTGCCGGGCGAGATCGTGGACCTCCGGCCCATCGATTGACGGCGGCCGCTAAAATGCAGCTTGCCGCAAAGGGGTCGCGACACCATATATCCCCGCGCATTTCGCAACTTTAAACAGAATCTGACTATGGCTGACCTCGCCAACCGCTACCAAGAGAACGTCACCGGCAAGTATTTCGTCGACAACCAGTGCATCGATTGCGATCTCTGCCGCGAGACCGCTCCCCAGAATTACACCCGCTTCGACGACGGTGGCTACAGCTACGTCAAGAAGCAGCCCGAGACCCCCGAAGAAGAGGCGGCCTGCAAGGAAGCCATGGAAGGCTGCCCGGTCGAGGCGATCGGTGACAAAGGAGCCTGATCCGGACGCCCTGTAGGTCCATGACGCCCGCCTGCCCGGCGGGCGTTTTCGTTTCCGGATCCCCGTCCGCGACCGATCCAGTCCGAGGGGTTTGGTGGGGTCACTTCCCGAGACAGAACTGGGAGAAGATCGCGTCCAGCAGGTCGTCGGTCGTGGTCTTCCCGACGATCTCGCCGACCGCGTCCGCCGCGAGTCGCAGGTCGATGGCGACCAGTTCGAGGGAGGATCCGCCGCGCAACTCGGCCGCCGCCCGTTGGATCGATCCTTGGGCCCGGCGCAGCGCGTCCGCGTGCCGCGCGTTCACCGTGATCTGCGACGGGACCGACGCCAAGCGGCCGCTCCATACGGCCCCTTCGATCGCGTCCTTGACCGCCTCGATCCCGTCCCCGCTGGAGCAGCTGGTCGCGACGCCGGTCAAGCCTTCCGGGAGCCGGAGCACCGCCGGCAGGTCGGCCTTGTTCAGGACGATGACGCGTGGCCGACCCGAGGCTTCCGCGAGCAGGCTCCGGTCGTCCTCCGTCAACGGTCCCGAGGCATCGAGGACGTGCAGGACCAGTTCCGCTTTCCCGAGCGCGGCACGGCTCCGGCGGACGCCTTCCGCCTCCACATGGTCGTCGGTCTCGCGCAGTCCCGCGGTGTCGATGAAGATGACCGGGATCCCGCGGACATCGGCGGTCTCCTCGACGGTGTCGCGGGTGGTGCCGGCGACCGGGGAGACGATCGCGCGATCATGGCCCAGCAACTGGTTCAGCAACGACGATTTCCCTGCGTTGGGGCGGCCGATGATCGCGGCCCGGATCCCGCGTCGGAGGACCTGCCCTTCCTTGGCGGTCTTCAGGAGCCCGGCGATGAGCACGTCGCCCCGGTCGAGCCGGCCGAGCAACGTCCCGTGGGTATCCGGCGAGATGTCTTCGTCGGGGAAATCGATATGGGCTTCGATATGCGCCGACGTCCGCATCAGGTCGTCGCGGAGCGTCTGGATGCGATGGGAAAGCGTGCCCGCGAGCTGTTCGTTCGCCGCGTCGAGCGCAAGTTCCGTCCGCGCATGGATGAGATCCGCGACGGCTTCCGCCTGCGCCAGGTCGATCCGTCCGTTGAGGAAGGCGCGCAGGGTGAACTCCCCCGGGCCGGCCGCGCGCGCTCCGGCGGCCAGGACCGCCTCGAGCACGAGCCGCGTGACGAGCACGCCGCCGTGGCAGGAGATCTCGACGGTGTCCTCGCGGGTGAAGGTCCGCGGAGCGCGCAGCACCGTGAGCAGGACCTCGTCGATGCGCCGGCCGTCGCGCACGATGTGACCGTAATGGACCGTATGGGTCGCTGCGGCGCCCGGCCGGACCGTTCGTTTGCCGGCGGGCACGAAGATCCGCTCTGCCAGGCCGACCGCATCCGGGCCGGAGATGCGGATGACGGCGAGCCCGCCTTCGCCGAGAGGCGTGGCGATCGCGGTGATGGTTCCGGATGACATGGGGGGCGATGGCGGTCCCGGATCCTCGGGCTGCTTCAGCGATGGCCGCAGTTGCCGGCCGCGTTCTCGGTGTCGCGGCCCTGCAAGAACAGGCGCGCCTTCTCGTGGCTCCGCTTGTGGAGGTAATGCAGGAGTTCGGGAGCGGTGCCCGGAGGGAGTCGCCCGATCGCAACGTCCAATCCGGCCAAGATGGGCCGGAGATCCGGCTTGGCGGAGGCCGTCCGCATCCCGGCGACGGCGGAATCGAGGACCAGCAACTGGTCGAGGACAGCTTGTTCGGCGGCGTTCATGGGGCGATGGGTAGCGCTTAAGGAGTGCCGATCCAAGCCTGACCGTTGCGTCCCGCATCGGGCTGGGGCAACTTGCAGCACACGAATGCGAATCTTCCTCCGCGAACCGCTCGTCGTCGGCCTGTTGGCGTTGGTGCTCGGCTCCGGGGTCCTGGCCGCGGATGCCGCGGGTGCGCCTCCTGCGGCGACCGTCGCAGGGGCTGCGGTCGTCCTGGCGAAGGGGAAAGGCGTGACCATCACGAGGCGGGACCTGGACGAGGTCTACGAGCGGATCCAGACCGGTCTGATGAACGTCGGACAACTGCTCGCACCTGAACGGCGCGAGCAGTTCCAAGCGCAGGTCCTCGACCAGATCATCTTCGTGAAACTATGCGAGGCGCGCGCGACCGATGCGGACAAGACCCGCGCCCGCTTCGAGTCCGATGCGTTCGTCCGCGGGTTGCGCGACGAAGCCGGGGACGAAGCAGGTTTCCAGCGCCGGATCATGCGGGCGGGATACACGGAGCCCGTCTTCTTGAAGGAGAAATTCCTGGAGACCCTCGCCACCACGGTCGTGGACCGCGAGTTGAAGTCCAAGATCATCATCACCGACGTGCCCCTGCGGAAGGCCTACGCCGATGCTCCCGCGCGGTGGACCAAGCCGGAAACGGTGCGGATCACCCAGCTGCTGGTCTCCACCCGCGACTTGGTCACCGGCCAGGAACTTTCGGAGGAAGCGAAGAAGGAGAAGCTCAAGACGGCATCCGCGCTTCGTGCGCGCGCCGAGAAGGGCGAGGATTTCGCCGGCCTGGTCCGGCAGTCCAGCGACGACACGGCGTCGCGGGCGCGGGGCGGTGGATACACGTTCACGCGGGGCCAGATGGTGATCGAGCTCGAGGCCGCCGCGTTCAGCATGAAGCCCGGCCAGCTCAGCGATGTGGTGGCGAGCCATTACGGCTACCATCTGATCAAACTGCTCGAGAAGGCGCCGGCTTCTGTCCGGCCGTTCGACGAGGTGAAGGCGGGTATCCGCGACGAGATGGTGGCGATGGAGCTCAAGAAGCAGCTGCCCGGCTATGGCACCCGGCTGCGCGATGAAGCCGGTCTCCAGTTGACCGCGCTCGCCCCCAAGGCGCCTTCGTCGGGCGGATCCGACGCGGCGGTCCCGCCCGCGAAGTGACCGTTGCCGCGCGTCGGCCGGCGATCCGTCCCGCCGGAAGCCCCGGGTCCCGCTTCGTTCTCCGATGATGATATCGAGGGACGGAACCTCCGGGCTGGTGCCTGTCCCGGTGTTCAGCCATTCTTCGTGTGCATGTTCCAGAAGGGCCAGAAAGTGGTTTGCATCGACGACGAGTTCCCGCCGCATGCGCACGAGCTGTTCGACCGGGTCCCGAAGAAGGATTCGGTCTATACCGTCCGGGCGATCTATATCGGACGAGGCAACTACACCAAGGACGAGAGCGGGAAGAAGGACGGCGAGATCGGCGTCCTTCTCGAAGAGATCCGCAACCCGGCCGATCCGTCGCTGCGCGCGGGTCTGAACGGTGAGCTGGGATTCAATTCCGAGAGATTCGCCCCGTTGCTGGACAACGAGGACGAGATCCTCCGGACCGCCGAGAAGGAAGACAAAGACCTGGTGCCGGCCTGATCCGGGACGGCCTCGGCCGAGAGAAGGACATCGGATATCCGATGTCCTTTCTGCTCTTGCCCTCCCGGCCCGGGCTCTCCTCAGTGCGCTGCCTTGCCGGAGACCTCGGCGGCGTGCTGGGAGAACGATTTGCCCCGGCCCGTCGGGGCGATGACGGAATCGATGATGCCCCGCTCGAACTCGTCCCACATCGGCGACATGCCGCGGAGCTTCGTGGCGATCTTGGCGAAGGTCTCGACCGTGTAGTCGATGTCCTCTTCGGTGTTCATCATGCCGAGGGTCATGATGATGTTGCCCTGCGCGAGCGCGTGGTCGAGGCCGATGGCGCCGAGCACGTGGGAGACCTTGAGCGACTTGCTGACGCAGCTCGAACCGCTCGCGACCGCGATGCCGTTGAGGTCGCAGAGCAGGAGCTGGCCCTCGCCCTCGATGAACTCGGTGGAGAGGTTGAGGTTGGTCGAGACGCGCTTCGGCCCGGGTTCGGCGCCGTTGAGCTTGATGTAGGTGATCTTCGACCGGAGGCCGTCCCACAGGCGCTTCTGCAGATGCGCGGTATGGGCGATGCGCTTGGGCAACTCGGGGAGCGCGATCTCCGCGGCCATGCCGCCACCGACGATGGCGGGGACGTTCTCGGTGCCGGCGCGGCGTCCGCCTTCCTGCACGCCGCCGTGCATCATCGAGACGATGCGGGCCTTCTTGTTGCGGTAGAGCACGCCCACGCCTTTCGGTCCGTAGAACCGGTGCGGAGAGAAGCTGACCAATGCCGCGCCAAATTCCTTCACATTGATGGGCAGCCAACCGGCGCTGGCCTCGCAATCGACGTAGAGCGGCACGCCCTTCTCGGCGCAGACCTTGCCGACCTCGCGCATCGGCTGGACCGTGCCGATGTCGTGGTTCACATGGTGGACGGCGACGAGGACGGTCTGCGGGGTGATGGCGGCACGCAGTTCATCCAGCTTGAGCACGCCCTCGGCATCGACGCCGACGCGGGTGCAGGTCCAGCCCTGCTTCTCGAGGAACTCGATAGAATTGATGACGCTCGGATGCTCGGTCGCGGAGATGACGAGGTGCTTGCCTTTGCGCTCGTTCGCGTAGGCCACGCCCTTGATCGCGAGGTTGGCGGACTCCGTGCCGTCGGAGGTGAAGAAGATCTCCTCTTCGCTGTCGGCACCGATCAGCGCCGCCATCTGTTGACGGGCCTTCTTGAGGGCATCGCGGACGCGCAACCCGTGCTGGTGGAGCGACGACGGGTTGCCGAAGGCCTCGGTGAAGAACGGCTTCATCGCGTCGAAGACTTCGGGCAGCACCGGCGTGCTGGACTGATGGTCGAGAAAAACGTGGCGCATAGGTCGGTGGCGGTCGCCGTCAGGCGTTGGGCAGGAAATAGAAACGGAAGCCGCCTTCGCGCAGCAGGAGGAAACCACGCACGGTCTCGTCCCCGAACACCTCGTCCAACACCTGCAGGTTGGCTGCTTGCGGGTCGAGTTCGTGCCGGCCCAGGTCCATGGCACCCACCCCGAAGGCCACAGCGAGGTCGAAGCTCTCTTCCGGGTTCAAGGCGACGAAGACGTTGGTCACGACGGTCGAGCCTTCCGGGACCTTGGCGTAGTCGGACGCGGGATATTCCAGGCCGTCCAAGACCTTTTGGGAGAAAGGACCGATGGCGATGATCTGGGCGGCGGATTCCATTTTCGGACGGGTCAGCTGGGCAAGTGACAAAAAATCCTGCGACGGAAAGGCGCGAACCTTCCAGCCGCAGGGATCCATCGGGGTCGGCTCCGGTTCAGGCCGCGACGGTCTCCGCCTGACCTGCTTTGGCAGCGGCCTCGGGGTGCTTCTTCATGTAGTCCTCCAGCGCGGCCTTGAGCGCTTCCTCGGCGAGGACAGAGCAGTGGATCTTCACCGGGGGCAGGCCGCCGAGGGCGTCCACGACCTCTTGGTTCGAGAAATCCATCGCCTCGGCGATGGTGCGGCCCTTGATGAGCTCGGTGGCCATGCTGGAGCTGGCGATCGCCGAGCCGCAGCCGAAGGTCTTGAAGCGGGCGTCCTCGATCTTGCCGTCCTTGATCTTGATGGAGATCTTCATGATGTCGCCGCAGGCGGCCGCGCCGACCTCGCCCACGCCGTCGGCGTCCTTGATGTCGCCCATGTTGCGGGGATTCATGAAGTGTTCCATGACCGTCGGATTGTAAAGGGTATAGGTATCGCTCATAGGTCCAGATCAGTTGAAAGTTCGAAGTGTTCGGACGGGAAGATCAAGGGGTCGCGGCCAAGTGGGTCGCGGTCGCGGTCGCGGTCGCGGTGGTCCGTTGCGGACGGAAGACCATGGGCATGCGGGAGCGGGCTCGGGCGTCTTTCACCAGGCCGGCAGGGATGTGCCGGCCGGCGAGCTGGGCCACGGTGGTTCCGGCGAAGACTTCTTTCACCTTGTCCTGCGCCTCGGAGAACAAGCTGCACAGCGCGCATCCCCCTGCGTGCTCGCAGCCGGCCTCTTCGTCGAGGCAACGGGTCAGCGCCACCGGGCCTTCGACGGCCTCGATGACTTCGAGCGCGGTGATCAGCGCCGGGGACCGGGTCAGCACGAAGCCGCCGCCGGATCCGCGGCTGGATTTCACCAGGCCGGCGCGGGCGAGGCTCTGGAAGATCTTGCCAAGGAAGCTCACGGGCACGTCCTCCTCGCGGGCGATCACGTCCAGCATCGCGACCTCGGCCGGGCCTCGCCGGGTGAGGGCGAGAAGGCCGAGCATGGCGTATTCGCTGGCGCGGGTGACTTGCATCTCGGGGTTCTTTTCGTGAACCGGACTGATTCAGTCCGGTTGCCGGTCACGTTAGTCGGCGGCACCTCGGTGTCAAACCGCTTTCCCTGCCGTGGCGGTCCGACACACTCGCCGCGTGCCGCACTCTCTTTGGGCCACCTTCATCGAGCTGATCCGTGTGCCGTTCCACCACGAGGACCTCGTCTGGGGCATCGTGCCGCTCTACTTCAGCTGGGTGGTGAACGAGCTGACCTCGTCGCGGGCATCGTTCAGCACGGCGATCCAGACCGGCTTCGCGCTGCTCTGGGCAGGCGCCCATTGGGCGTGGGTCGCGACGGGTCACGGACGGGCCAAGCTTCCGCACCTCGGCACCGAGACGCTGCTCGCGGTGAACACCGGCGTCACGTTGCTCGTGCTGGTGCTGGGCGCGCTGGCGTTGTGGAGCGGGTTGCGGCGGCGGTATCCGAAAGGGATGCGGTTCCTCGGCCACACGCGGTCCGTCGCGTACTTCATGATCGCCATCTTCCCGATCCAATCCGGCTATCTCGTGTGGTCGTGGCCCCGGGTGTGCGCCATCGCGGTCTTCGCGGTGCCGCTCTGGCTGGTCCTGCACTTCGCGCTGATGCCGGTGCGGAAGTGAACAGGCCAGCGTGCTGCCGTGCGTCCCGCCGGCAGGGGGGCGGACATGGCCCGGGCGCGCCAGTGTTGGTCCGCGGCTCACCTGACCAGGCCGCTTCTGTCGGCAAGATGCCGGCGTCACGTTGCTCAAAGATCGGCACAACCTCGCCCTTCGGCGTGTCAGCTGGACCGTTGCACCCGCGCATTCCGCACCGCACCTTCCCTGCATGCGCGAGTTCTTCACCGGGCCGGTCATCAAGACCGAGCTGCTGGTCGTGTGGTTGGAGAAGCACGGCATCGCCGCGGTCCAAGAATTCACCGACCCGGAGGCCCCGGACGACGGCGACCTGGACCGCGAAGCCAAGGTGTTGCTGCCCGAGGCCGACTACGACCGCGCCTGGCGGCTCTTCTACGCGGATCGCCAAGACGAACTATGAACCTGACCGAACTGGCCGCCCGTCTGGCGAAACTGGAGTCCGACCACGCCCATCTTGAGCGCCAATACGACGAACTGAACGGCGTGGCCATCGACCAAGGCAAGCTGCTCTCGCGGCTCCAGAAGAAGCTCGGCCAGATCGACGAGGCCATGCAGTCGCAGGACCTCGAACGCGTCCGCGAGACGAACCAGAAGCCGCCGCACTACGCGCCTTGAACGGCGTCAGCGCGCCTTGAGCATCTCCTCGGCGTGCCGGCGCGAGGCGGTCGTGGCGCCACCGAGCATGCGCGCCAGTTCTTCGACGCGTCCGGCGTCGTCGAGCAGCACGATCTGCGATTCGGTGCGGCCTCCGATGATGGATTTGCTGACCACGTAATGCGCGTCGCCGTGGGCGGCGACCGGCGCGAGGTGGGTGATGCAGAGGACCTGATGCGTCCGGGCGATCTGGCGCATCTTCTCGCCGACGGCGGTCGCGGTCTCGCCGCCGACGTTGGCGTCGACCTCGTCGAAAACGAGCACCGGGACCTCGTCCTCGGCGGCGAGGACGGTCTTGAGCGCGAGCATCACGCGGGCGAGCTCGCCGCTGGAGGCGATGGCCCGGAGCGGTCGGGCCGGTTCTCCGGGGTTCGGCGCGAACTGGAACTCGATGTCGTCGGCCCCGGTCGGGACGTGGGCGGTCGTCCCGTCCGGACGGGGCGCGCGGCGCGTGAGCTGGACGTCGAAGGAACTTTGCTTGAACCCGAGCGCCGAGAGCTCCTTGGCGACCGACTTCGAGAGCCTCGGGACGAGTTTCTTCCGTCCGGCCGAGAGCGCGCGGCCGGCGGCGTCGAGTTCGGCGTCAAGCCGGGCGAGGGCCTGGTCGAGGCGGGCGACTTCTTGGTCGCGGCCTTCGAGCGCGGCGAGCCTCTCGGCGGCACGGGCACCGGTCTCGATCACCTCGGCGAGCGATCCGCCGTGCTTGCGTTGGAGCGAGTGGATGAGGTCGAGGCGGGCTTCGACCTCGGCGAGCCGCGCGGGATCGACCTCGATCTTGTCGGCGTAGCGGGCGAGGTCGGTCTGGAGGTCGCGGAGCACGGACACCGCCTGGCCCTGGGCTTCGGTGAGCGGGGCCGCGGCGGGGTCGAGCCGATGCAGATCCTGCAGGACGCGGCCGAGCGCGCCGAGCCGGACGAGGAGAGCGTCGTCGTCCTCGCCGAGCGCGCCGAGGGCGGCCTGCGAGAGCCCGAGGAGCTTCGCGGCGTTGCTGGCGCGGTTGAACTCGGCCTCGATCTCCTCCGCTTCGCCGGGGCGCAGCCGTGCTTCCGTGATCTCGCGGGTCTGGAACCGCAGCAGGTCGAGCTGCTGGGCGTAGGTCCGTTCGTCCACGATGAGCGCCGCCTTCTCCGCCTCGGTCCCGGCGCGGCGCCTCACCAGCGCCGAGAAGGCGTCGCGCTCCGGGCCGAGCCCGCCGAACGCGTCGAGGATCGCGAGCTGCTTCGCCGGTTGGAGCAGCGACTGGTGCTCGTGCGGTCCGTGCAGGTCGACGAGCCATTCGCCGAGCGCGGCGAGCGTGGCGAGCGTGGTGGGCGAACCGTTGACGAACTGCCGGTTGGTGCCGGCCGCGGTGAAGGTGCGCTTGAGCACGAGCTGCCCGTCCTCGCAGGGCTCCAGACCGTTCTCGTCGAGGAACGCGCCGAGCGGCGCCCGCAGGCCGCGGACGTCCAGCACGGCCTCGACCGCGCAGGCGTCGGCTCCGCTGCGGATGGACGTCCGGTCGGCGCGTTGGCCGAGCACCAGGTCCAAGGCGCCGAGGATGACGGACTTGCCCGCGCCGGTCTCGCCGGTGATGACGCACAGCCCCGGGCGCAGCTCCAGCGTGAGGTCGGCCACGAGGGCGAGGTTCTTGATGCGGAGCGAGGTGAGCACGGCGGGGACATTTCCGATCTTCAATCGCCGGTTGCCAACCGGAATCTGCGCCCGGCATCGTTGGAGGACGATGTCGTTCTCGTTCCGCTTCCTCGGCTCGGGCACGTCGCAGGGCGTCCCGGTCATCGGCAAGGAGTATCCTGCCGCCTTCCTCGCCAACCCTCGGAACCATCGGCTCCGCCCGTCGATCTATGTCGAGACGCCCGGGACGAAGCTGGTGGTGGACACCACGCCGGATTTCCGCACGCAGATGCTGCGCGAAGGGCTCGGTTATCTCGACGCGGTGCTGTTCACCCACGCGCACGCCGACCACATCATGGGCCTTGATGATTGCCGCCGCGTCTGCGACCTGCGGGGAGGTCCGCTGCCGGTCTACGGTTCGGAGGAGACCTTGGCGGCGCTCGGGCGGGTTTTCGCCTACGCGTTCGACGGACGGCCGATCCCGAAGGGCTACTTCCATCCGGAGCCGCGGATGGTCACCGGGCCGTTCGAGGTGGGCGACCTGACGGTGACGCCCTTCTCGCTGCCGCACGGCCGGATCCTCTCGACGGGATATCTCTTCGCCCAGCGCCATGGGCCGCGGATGGCTTATCTGACCGATTGCAAGGAAGTGCCGGATGAAGTGGTCCGGCAGATCCATGGGGTCGACGTGGTCGTGCTCGACGCGCTGCGTCCCGCGCCGCATCCGACGCACATGTGCCTGGACGAGGCGTTGACCACCGCGCGGCGGATCGGCGCGGACCGGACGTACCTGACGCATCTCACCCACGACTACGACCACGACCGCGACCAAGCGGAGTTGCCCGACCGCGTGTGGTTCGCCCACGACGGTCTGCGCGTCGAAGTGGCATGAGCGGTCATCGGGACCCGGCCCCGGGAGCGGACTGCGCCGTCGCCGACGTCGGGCAGTTACGGGCTTCGCGTCCTGGCGGGTCCGTTGTTCAATCCGCCCGCGCATGACGACCGAGCCCGAGCCCACACGTCCCGCTCCCTTGCCACCTTTCTACCGACGGTTGCGGTGGATCGCCGTACCGGTGTTCCGGGCGTGGTTCGGGATGCGCGGCCTGAACGTCGACCGCGTCCCGCCGACGGGGCCGGTGATCTTGGCGTCGAACCACGTGGCCTTCTCGGATCCTCCGATGATCGGCGCGGTCGTCGAGCGGACGGTCAATTGCCTGGCGAGGGACACGTTGTTCCAGAAACCCGGTTTGGGATGGCTGGTCCGCACCCTGCAAGCGGTTCCAGTGGACCGCCAGAACGGCGGCGCGGGGTTGAAGGCGATCCTCGATCGTCTCACGGCCGGCGGATGTGTCGTGCTCTTCCCGGAAGGCACCCGTTCGCCGGACGGCTCGCTTCAACCGGCGAAAGCCGGTGTCGGGCTGACCGTGATCAAGTCGAAGGCCCCGGTCGTGCCGGTGCGCATCTTCGGGGCATTCGAGGCCTATGGGCGGCACCGGCTGCTGCCGCGTCCGGGGAAGATCACCATCAAGTTCGGGCGACCGCTGCTGTTCGCCGCGCTTCGTGCCGAAGCCGGGACCTGTTCCAAGCCGCGCCTGAAAGTCATCTACCAACAGATCGCCGACGAGATCATGGAAGCTTTGGCGGCGATGGACGCGAGCGAAGAAGTGTCGAAATTTCCGTGAACCGGCACCGGTCCGGTCACCGCGAAACCGGGACGACACGGCCAGGCCACGGACAAAGCCAGCACCAGCCCACCAACGGCCGCGACGGCCGGCTGTCATCGATGGGCGCCAAGGTGGCGCGAACCTGCACCGGATCGCGGGATCGGTTGCTCAGCTCTTGCTGGCGGCAGCCTTGGCCGGGGCCGCTTTGGTCAAGACGGCCTTGTTCTGCTTCAGGAACTTCGCGAGGACATCTTTGCTCGCCAACGACACGGGGGCGCGCTTGGTCTCGCCCTTGTAATGCTTGTAGTGGACCAAGGTTTTCCCAACGAGATCGATCTGCAAGCTGGAGTCCACCATCTTCCAGATCTGTCCGTTCTGGAAGAGGGTCTGTGCGCTGGTCTTTTCGGTTTTCACGTCGTTCAAGTCAGTACGATAACAGAAATCTCGCTTTGTGCAGACAAATTTGTCCCACGCCCGGGGGAGGGGAAGACCGCCGATCCGTGAAGTGTCCGTGACCGCTTGTGCCGAAAGTCCATCGGAAAAGCCTATCCCGGCGGAGCGCGGAACAGGAACTTTGCGTAGAGGTAGGCGATGAACTCCGTCGTGGTGGTCCGGAATCCGTCGCTGGAGGTCCACCAACGGGATGCCTCGTAGCGGTCGTCCGGTAACGCGATGACGCCCACTTCGACCGTCTTCGGGAACGCCGCGCGGAAGAGCAACAACGTCCGCCGAGCGTGCGGGCCGACCGTCAGGACGTCCAAGCTCTTCGGCAATGGTCCCGAGGCGGCGAGCCATCTGCGCAACGCGACCGCGGCGGCATAGGTCCGGTCCGCGCGGACGTCAGGAGCCGGGACCGCCACCGCGAAATTGGTCCGCCCCGTCATGCTGTCGATTGTCGAGGCGCCGAGCGCCGCATAGCTTCCATACGCAAGGAACGGGGCGCCCTTCTCGATCGGTCCCCCTGTGACGATCAAACGGGTGTATCCGTTCTTCTCCAGTTGTCCGGCCGCCGCCCGGAGCGCGAAATCCGGCATCCAGCCTTCGACGACGACCAGGTCGCCGCCGGTCCGCTGCGTGATCTCCAGGAACGGATGGAGCGTCTTCACGAAGACGACGCTGGCGACCATCAGCAGGACGATCGACAGCAGGACGACCGGCCATGTCGGCACCCAGACGGTCCGCCGCCGGAACAGCACGAAGCAGCGGCGATTCTCTGTCGGTCCTGGATCAGGATCAGTCACGGGGACGCGTGGCGGGGCTCCGGATTTTCAGCGTTGCAGCGCGGACACGTCCTCGCGCGCCGCGCGCTCCACCTCTTCCAAGGTGAACTGCGAGGTGTCGCCGCGCGTCGTGTGGACCAGTGCCGCGTGGGCCAAGGCCAGCGCCAGCGTCGATTCCTGGGTGCGTCCGGTCAGGTGCCCGAAAAGGATCCCGGCGGCGAAAGCGTCGCCGCTGCCGATGCGGTCCTCGATCTCCACGTCGTGCCATCCGCGTCCGACCTGCAGTTCGCCGTCGCGCCAGAGCCAACCGCCCAAGTCGTGGCGCGATCCGCTGTCGACCGTCCGTTTCGTGGCCGCCACGGAGCGCAGCCCGGGGAACGCGGTTGAAAGGCCGTCGACCCACGCGCGCTCGTCCATCCCCGTCGTGCCCATCCCGAGCAAGGCGGCGAAACCTTCCGCGCTGCCGAGCAGCAGGTCCGCTTGCGCGGCGAACTCGCGGTTGACCTCCGCGGCCTGCGCCGGAGTGCAGAGCTTCGAGCGGAAGTTCAGGTCGTAGCTGAAGCCGACCCCGAGCCGGCGCGCCGCATCGACCGCCGCCCGCAACGTCTCGCGGCAGCCTTCCGACAAGACCGGGAAGATCCCTCCGCAATGGAACCACCGGCATCCCGTGAACACGCGGTCCCAATCGAGGTCGTCCGGCTTCATCCGGCTCGCGCTCGAATGCCCGCGGTCGAACATCGCCGTCCCGCCGCGTGGACCCATGCCGATCTCGGCGAAGTAGAGGCCGACGCGTCCGTTCTTGCCCACGCCGTCGTACGGTCCGGACACCGTGTGCCGCAGGTCGAGCCCGACGGCTCCGGCGTGCGCGCGGATGATCCGCGCGACCTCGTTGTCCGGCAGGCTTGTGACGAAGCCGGCGCGGAGCCCGAAGCGCGCGCAGGCGTACGCCACGTTGTAGTCGCCGCCTCCCACGTCCACTTCGAGCGTGCGCGCGAACTCGAGGCGTCCGTGTCCGGGCGGCGAGAGGCGCACCATCACTTCGCCGAGGGCGAGGAGGTCGGTCGTCGGGGGGGTGTTCATCGGAAGGCCGTGCGCAGGACGCGCAGGAAATTGCCGTGGAAGATGCCGCGGATGTCCTCCTCGGCATAGCCGCGCGCGGCGAGCAGGCCGGTCAGTTTTTGCAGGTCGGCGATCGTGCCGAGGTCCTGCGGCGTCTGCTCCGTGCCGAAGGCGCCGTCGAGGTCCGATCCGATGCCGACGTGGAGCGCGTTCCCCGCGAGCTGGCACATATGGTCGATGTGGTCGACCAGGTGCCCGAGCATCAGCCCGGAGCTCTGCGGCGTGGTCTCGCGCCGGATCCAGCCGGGGACGATCATCCACGCGTCCAGCGCCACGCCGGCGACGCCGCCGCGGGCGAAGACCGCCTTGAGCTGCTCGTCGCTGAACTGGCGGTTGTGCGGCACCAGCGCGCGGCAGAGCTGATGGCTCGCCCACACGGTCCCGCCGAAGATCTCCATCGCGTCCCAGAAGCACTCGTCGCAGAGATGGGTGACGTCGAGGATCATCCCGAGGCGGTCCATCTCGCGGACCAGGTCCGCGCCCCGGGCCGGCAGCCGTCCGCTGGCATCGGTGCCGAAGGCGTGGACGCCGGGCCCGTAATGGGCCGGGCCGACCGCCCGGAGACCGTCCGCGTAGGCGCGCTCCAGATGGCCGGGCGTCACGATGGAATCCGCGCCTTCGAGGCTGAGCACGTAGCCGACGGGCAGAGGGTCGGTCTCGGTGGCGGTCTCCCAGAGCTCGAGATGGCGATCGAGCCCGGCGCGGTCGTGGATCAGGACCATCTCGCCGGCTTCTTCCATCGCCCGGTACCAGGCGCGCTGCGCCTGCGTCATCGCCCACGCCTGGGCGGGCGAACGCCATCCGAAGACCGGGCTATAACAGTCGTGCTCCAACCGGGCGATCTGCGTGGCGACGACCAGGCCGGCGCGGGCGCGCCGGAGCTCGGGCAGGCTGACGGTGCCGTTGCCGCGGTCGGGCTTGTCCCGGAGATGCGCCTCCCGGGCGCGCACCTCGGCGAGCGGTCGCGTGAGGTCGCGGTTCCATTCGATCGCGTTCATCGCGATGTCGAGGTGGGCGTCGAAGAGCAGGGGTGGGTTCACAGGATTCGGAACGGCTCGTCTACCGGCGGAGCCGGTGGTTGTCAGGAGAAATGGGTGGGTGATGAGCGGTCGGTGAGGCGTGAGGCCCTGGATCCGGGACCGTTCACCCGTTGGCTTCCATGAGCGCGCGATGGTTCACCTTGCCGGTGCCGAGCTTGGGGATCTCGCGCACGGCCCGGATCTCGCGGGGCACGCAGAGATTGGTCAGGCCCTTGGCCTTGATCGCCTGCCGAAGGTCGTCGATGGTGAGCTCCGGCTCGTTGGTGAAGGCGACGAGCTTCTCGCCTTTGTCCTCGTCCGGTACCGCCACGACGGCGACTTCGCAGCGCTGGCCGTGCCGGGGGAACGCGCCGGCCAGCGCGTCCTCCACCGCGGTGAGGCTCACCATCTCGCCGCTGACCTTGGCGAAGCGCTTCAACCGGCCGAGGATCGTCACGTAGCCGTCGGCATCGACGCGGACCATGTCGCCGGTGTCGTACCATCCGCCCAGCTCCTTGAACTCCGCGTCCGGGCCCGGGTTCAGGTAGCCTTCCATGATGTTCGGTCCACGCACGAAGAGGCGACCGCCCTCGGCGACGCCTTCGACCGGTTCGAGCCGCCATCCGATGCCCGGCAGGAAACGTCCGACCGATCCGAACTGCACGTCGACGCGGGTGTTCAGCGTGATCACCGGGCTGCATTCGGTGGCGCCGTAGCCTTCGAGCAGGCGCACGCCGAACTTCCGTGCCCAGATGTCCGCCGTCGCGGTCTGCACCTTCTCCGCGCCGGCCACGAGGTACTTCAGCGAGTTGAAATCGTACGGATGCGCCTTGCGGGCGTAGCCGTTCAGGAACGTGTTCGTCCCGAGCATGATCGTGCACGCGCGGTCGTACACCACGGCCGGCACCATCCGGTAGTGGAGCGGCGACGGATAAAGGAACGTGTAGAGTCCTCGGACCAGCGGATACAGCGTGCAACCGGTGAGGCCGAAGCTGTGGAACAAGGGCATCGCGTTGAAGAACCGGTCGTCGTCCGTCAGATCCATCGTCGCGGTGAGCTGCCGGATGTTCGCGAGCAGGTTCGCGTGCGAGAGCGCCACGCCTTTCGGCACGCCCTCGGAACCGGACGTGAAGAGCACCACCGCGATGGCCGCCCGGCCGGCCCTTGTCGCAGGCCCGGAAGCAAATCCGGATCCGCAAGCGAAGGTGTGCTTCGCCAGTTTCGCCAGCTTCGTGGCCGCCGGGATCCCGGTGCGCACATCCTCGAGATAGACCAGCTCGATCCCGGCCTGCGCGAGCGGTTCCAGCTTGAGCTTCGCCTTCTCGGCGAAGGCTCGCGACGTGATGACCTGCTTCAGCCCGGCGAGCTGCGCGCATTGCAGCATCACCGGGATGCCGGTCGAGAAGTTGAGCAGCGCCGGGACCTTGCCCGCGGCCCAGAGGCTAAGGACCACGACCGGCGTGCCGTTGATGTTGGGCAGGAGCACGCCGACGTTCGCACCGTCATCGCCCGGCCATCGGCGCTTCCACTCGGAGGCGAGCACATCCGTGCCGACCATCAGGCGACGATAGGTGAGCCCGGTCGAGGTGAAGTCCTCGAGCGCGATCTTGCCCGGGACGTTGCCGGCGGTCTCGGCGACCGCGGCCAGCACGGTGCGAGGACCGAACGTCATCTCGGTCTCGAACTGCTGCCGGACCATCGCGTCGCGCAGCCATGACGTGCGCATCTGCCGGGCGTGCGCGTTGGCCGTGCCGGGCGGCAGCCCGGGCGCGGTGAGCACCTCGCTGAAGTGCGCCGTCACGGTCGGGAACCAGCGCGTCCAGCCCTTGTGCCTCACCCAGGGCAGGCGGTTCGCGCCGCGGAGATAGACGGTGATGACCTTCGCGCCGGTCTTGTGGACGAGGAATCCCGTGCCGTCGAAGAGCTTCATCAACGATCCGGTGAGCGAGATGCGCCCTTCGGCGAAGAGCACCAGCCTTCCGCCGCCCGCGAGATGTTCCGCCATGCGCTTCACTGCGTAGGGTGAAGCCGTGTCCACCGGGAAGGTCCGCCCGTTCACCATCATCTTCTTGTGGACCCAACTGGTCTCCGCCGTCGTGCTCGAGGTGACGAATCTCCAGTCGTCGTCCAACAGGACCGCGAGGAAGAGCCAGTCGAGCCACGAGGTATGGTTGGGCAGCAGCAGCACCGGGCCGGGCGTCGCCAGGACCTCGGTGCCGTGGGCTTCGAAGCGGTAGAAGAACCGGACCAGGAGCCGGAGGAGCGATTTCATGGGCGACCAGGGATCAACCGACGACGGCGGCGGCAAACGACACGGCCGAACCTCGCCCCCGGACGCTGCCGGACCGCAAGCTGGAATTCACGGAATCCTCGGGCGCTCGCCTTCGCGTGCCGGGCCGCCGGCTCCACCGTTTTGGCTATGTCCGGAAGCGGCCCTCGGCTCACCATCGGCTCCATGATGAAGACGAAGACCCTTCGCGTCGCGGGCTGGTGTGCCGGCCTGGCCGTCTTCGACCCTGCTGTCGATGCCTTGGAAGCCGCTCCGGCCGTCGTCGGGTCCAAGCTGCCGTGCGCCGACAGCGAGGTCGTCCGCTACACCGCCCACCGTGTCGCCCGGCCCATGGTGATCGATGGCAAGCTCGACGAGCCGGCTTGGAAGCTCGCCCCTTCGTCGTCGCGCTACGTGGACATCCTCACCGGAGCGCCGGCGATCCACGACACCCGGGCGAAGATCGTCTGGGACGACCAGAACCTGTATCTGGGCATCCACGTCGAGGAGCCGTCCGTCCGGGCCGCTTTCACCCAGGAGAACTCGCCGATCTACCAGGAGAACGACATCGAGGTGTTCATCGCCGGCCCCGACGCCTACTACGAGTTCGAGGTCAACGCGCTCAACACCACCTACGAGGTCTTCTTCCTGTGGGGGTCCGCCTACGAACGTGCCGGGTTCGCCGCCGCACCGGAATTCGCCCGGAAGAATCTCGTGCCCTTCAACGGCGTCGGTTTCACGACGCATCCGCGCGGGCCGCGCCTCGGACATTTCGATTGGCACTTCCCTGGCAAGCGCACCGCGGTCTTCGTCGACGGCACGCTCAACGACGACCGCGACCGCGACCGCGGATGGACCGTGGAGATCGCCCTGCCATGGGCCGGGATGAAGTGGCTCAGCCCCGACGGCAAACCCGGCGCGCCGAAGGACGGCGACGTGTGGCGTATCGATCTGTCGCGCTTCAACACTTACAAGGAAGCGCCGCCCGCGAAGGATTCCGGCGGCTGGGTCCTCAGCCCGCACCGGGTCTGGGATTCGCATGTCCCCGAGTGCTTCCCGTACATCCGCTTCTCGACGGACGAAGCGCCGGCGCCGAAGCCTTGACCCGGCGGGCAGCTACTTCCGCCCCAGGCCGAACTCGCTGCCCATCCCCACGACCTTGCCGTCGCGGAACTGGACCTCGATCAGCTTCGAGCTGCCGACCCGCTTGCCGTTCTCGTCGCGCAAGGTCGCGACCTGCCGCTTCGTCCGAGCGTCGAACACGTCCGGTGTGTGGTTCCACGCGAACCTCCCGTCGAGGCTGAAGTTCACCCAGCCATGGCCGCCCACGCTCAGCGCGACCTCGGCCTTCGGTGCCGGCGGCATCTGCGTCGCGTCGAACACGAACAACTTCTTGCCGTCCTGGTCGCTGATCCACAGCTCGCCCTCGTCGGGCGTCAGCGCCGCGCCGTGGGTCCGGTGTGCGATCGGCGCGTCGCCCGCGAGCACCCGATGGATGGCTTTGCCCTTGTCGAGGTCCACCACATCGAAGCCCACGTGTTTGCCGAGACACACGAAGGCATGGCGTTGGCGGCGGTCGATGGTGAAGGGGAAGACTCCGGACTCGCCCACGTCGGGGATCGTCTTGAGCACCTGCTCTTTCACCGGATCGAGGACCGTCAACGTCGTGGTCGTGCCGAGGTACAGGCGCTTGCCGTCGAGGCCCATGATGCTGTTGTGCGCGCCTGTGCCGACCTTGATGCGCCGCAGTTCCGCGCCGGTCGCGCCGTCGATCACCACGAGGCCGCCGCTGTCCGAGCTCTCCCACCAACCCGTCGGCGCGAAGACCTTGCCGCCGTCCAAGGTGACCGCCGAACGGTCGCAGCCGCCCGAGTATCGGCGTTCCCAGACCACCTGGTCGCCCTCGAGATCGAATCGGCCCATCCGCCGGGCGGTCGTGCCATAGTAGAGCGAATGCGTGGCGAGACAGCCCGTCATGCCGCGGACGCCGGCGGTGAAGTTCAGGCCCTTGTCCTCGATGCGCCGCACGAACCGGAAGTCGTCGTCGATGTCGAAAACCAAGATCCCGTTCCCAGAAGCGCTCTCGACCTGTGCTCCATCGGGTGTGGCGACATAGAGATAACGGTGGACCTTCCCGTCCGCGGCCCGGGCCAGGCCCGCGGCGAAGAGCGACAAGGCGGCGAAGACGAGCAGGGCTTTCATGGCGCGAGCCTTCCCACGTGCCGCTCCAGCCGTCAATGAAGCTCCCCGCGGCTGCCGCCATTCTATGCGGGATGCCTGACGGCGCAGCGTGCGGTGGGCCCCGTCGTCGCCGTCGGGTAGAATGCTCTCGGCCTGGAAGCTCGTCATGGCCAGGGAGGCTGAGTTGCGCCATGGCATGCGCCAAAGTGCGCCAGAATTTTTCATTTTGGCGCAGCATCTATCACCAATCCCAGACGTCCGGTGGGTGCATTGTCGCGTCCAGTCGCAAAATCAGGCCGTTTTCTCGAAAGAATCCTTTCGGGCAGCATCCGGCATCCGGTTTGCAGGGAGATAAAGGACAACTTTCGAACACGTATGGCTAAAGTTCTCGGCATCGATCTCGGCACCACCAACTCTTGCTTCGCTGTCATGGAAGGCGGCGAACCTCTTGTCTTGGAGAACTCCGAAGGCAAGCGGACGACCCCCTCGGTGGTCGCCTTCACCAAGTCCGGCGAGCGCGTCGTCGGCGATGCCGCCAAACGCCAAGCGGTCACGAACTCGCGCAACACGGTGTATTCCGTGAAGCGGTTCATGGGCCGTAAGTTCGACGAGGTCGCCGAAGAGGTGAAACGCGTGCCTTACAAGGTGGTGAAGGCCGCCAACGGCGACGCGGCCATCGAGGTCGAGGTCGATGGCAAGCCGCGCCAGTTCAGTCCGCCCGAGATCTCCGCGATCATCCTCTCCAAGCTCAAGGCCGACGCCGAGACCCGCTTGGGCGAGCCCGTCACCCAAGCGGTGATCACCGTTCCGGCCTACTTCAACGATTCACAGCGTCAGGCCACCAAGGACGCCGGTCGCATCGCCGGCCTCGAGGTCCTCCGTATCATCAACGAACCGACCGCCGCGTCGCTGGCCTACGGCCTCGACAAGAAGAAGGACGAGAAGATCGCGGTGTACGACCTCGGCGGCGGCACTTTCGACATCAGCGTGCTCGAGATCGGCGACGGCGTCTTCGAGGTCAAGGCCACCAACGGCGACACGCATCTCGGGGGCGACGATTGGGACAACGCCATCATCGACTGGATCCTGAACGAGTTCCAGAGCGAGCAGGGCATCGACCTCCGCAAGCAGCCGGACGCCCTCCAACGCATCAAAGAAGAGGCCGAGAAGGCGAAGATCGCCCTCAGCTCGTCGCAACAGTACGACATCAGCCTGCCCTTCATCACCGCGGACGCCACCGGGCCCAAGCACATCCAGAAGAGCCTCACCCGGGCGAAGCTCGAGCAGATCTGCGACACCTTGTTCGAGCGCACCATCACGCCGACCAAGGCGTGCCTCAAGGACGCCGGGCTCACCATCGACCAGATCGACGAGCTCGTGCTCGTCGGCGGCATGACCCGTATGCCCCGTGTCGTCGAGACCGCCCGAACGATGGTCAACAAGACCCCGCACCAAGGCGTCAACCCCGACGAGGTCGTCGCCATCGGCGCCGCCATCCAGGGCGGCGTGCTCAAGGGCGACGTCAAGGACGTGCTCCTGCTCGACGTCACCCCCCTCTCGCTCGGCATCGAGACGATGGGCGGCGTGATGACCAAGCTCATCGAGCGCAACACCACCGTCCCGACGCGCAAGTCCGAGATCTTCTCCACCGCGAGCGACAACCAGCCCGGCGTAGAGATCCAGGTGCTCCAGGGCGAGCGCCAGTTCTCCCGCGACAACAAATCGCTCGGCAAGTTCCAGCTCACCGATATCCCGCCCGCGCCGCGCGGCGTGCCTCAGGTCGAGGTCACCTTCGACATCGACGCCAACGGCATCCTGAACGTCAGCGCCAAGGACCTCGGCACCGGCAAGGAGCAGAAGATCGTCATCACCGCCTCCAGCGGCCTCTCCAAGGACGAGGTCGAACGGATGCGCAAGGACGCCGAGGCCCACGCCGACGAGGACAAGGCCCGCCGCGAAGAGGTCGAGCTCCGCAACGAGACCGACAACACCATCTACCGCAGCGAGAAGCTGGTGAAGGACAGCGGCGACAAGCTCGGCGCCTCCAAAGCCGCCATCGAGACCGCCGTCGCCGCCGCCAAAGACGCGCTCAAAGGCAGCGACCTGGCCGTCCTCAAGGGGAGCCTCGAGAAGCTCAACGAAGCCGTCCAGGGTGCCAGCGCCGACCTATACAAGGGCGCGCAAGAGAAGGCCGAACAGGCCAAGGCCGGCGGGTCCGGACCCGGAGCGCAACAGGCCAAGGCCGACGAGAAGAAGGGCGATGGCCCCATCATCGACGCCGAGGTCGTGGATGAGAAGAAAGCCTGAACACTTTGCCCGGCCGCGGGTGCGGTGGGCTTTGATTACGCATCAAACACAGCAGTAAACCTAAAGAGACAAACACTATGGCACTTAACGTGAAACCTCTCGGCGACCGCGTCCTCGTGGAGCTCGTCGAAGAGAAGGAAACCAAAAAAGGCGGCATCATCATCCCTGATTCCGCCAAAGAAAAACCGACCGAAGGCCTCGTGAAGGCTCTCGGCACCGGCAAGGTCGACGACGACGGCAAAAAGATCGCCTTCGAGGTCAAGATCGGTGATCGCGTGCTCGTCTCCAAGTATGGCGGCAGCGACATCAAGATCGACGGCAAAGAGTACAAGATCTTCAGCTCCGACGACCTGATCGCGATCGTCGGTTGATCCCACCCATCCACCTCCACTTCTCAACTATCCAATAAGACTATGGCTGCAAAACAACTGTTGTTCGATGAAGTCGCCCGGCAAGAGCTGCTCCGGGGCGTCGAGATCCTCGCCAAGGCCGTGAAGGCCACCCTCGGGCCGAAGGGCCGGAACGTCGTCATCGACAAGAAGTTCGGCTCCCCGACCGTCACCAAGGACGGCGTCTCCGTCGCCAAGGAGATCGAGCTGCCGAACCCCTACCAGAACATGGGCGCGCAGATGGTCCGCGAGGTCGCGAGCAAGACCAGCGATATCGCCGGCGACGGCACCACCACCGCCACCGTGCTCGCCGAGGCGATCTATCGCGAGGGCCTGAAGCACGTCACCGCTGGTGCGAACCCGATCAGCCTGCAGCGCGGCATCGCCAAGGCCGTCGAGGCCGCCACCGATCAGCTCGCCAAGATCTCCAAGAAGGTGAAGGACAAGGAGGAGATCAAGCAGGTCGCCACCGTCTCCGCCAACTGGGACACCACCATCGGCGAGATCATCGCCGACGCGATGGACAAGGTCGGCAAGGACGGCACCATCACGGTCGAAGAGGCCAAGTCGATCGAGACCACCCTGGACGTCGTCGAGGGCATGCAGTTCGACAAGGGCTACCTCTCGCCCTACTTCGTCACCAACGCGGAGACGATGGAGTGCAAGCTGGATGACGGCTACATCCTGATCTACGAGAAGAAGATCAGCTCCCTCAAGGACCTCCTCCCGGTGCTCGAGAAGGTCGCCAAGACCGGCAAGCCCCTCCTCATCATCGCTGAAGAGGTCGAAGGCGAGGCCCTCGCGACGCTCGTCGTGAACAAGCTCCGCGGCACCATCAACGTCGTCGCCGTCAAGGCGCCCGGCTTCGGTGACCGCCGCAAGGCCATGCTCGAGGACATCGCGATCCTCACCGGCGGCAAGTGCATCACCGAAGACCTCGGCATCAAGCTCGAGAGCCTCGAACTCACCGACCTCGGCAAGTCCAAGAGCATCGTCGTCGAGAAGGAGAACACCACCCTCGTCGAGGGCGGCGGCAAGAGCTCCGAGATCCAGGGCCGCGTGAACCAGATCCGCCGCCAGATCGAGGAGACCACCAGCGATTACGACCGCGAAAAACTCCAGGAGCGCCTCGCGAAGCTCGCCGGCGGCGTCGCCGTCATCCACGTCGGTGCCGCGACCGAGACCGAGATGAAGGAGAAGAAGGCCCGCGTCGAGGACGCGTTGCACGCCACCCGTGCGGCCGTGGAAGAAGGCATCGTGGTCGGCGGCGGTGTCGCCCTGCTCCGCTGCCTCCCGGCCATCGAGGCCCTGAAGCTGGACGACGTGGACGAGCAGACCGGTGTCGGCATCGTCAAGCGCGCCATCGAGGCCCCGCTCCGCGAGCTCGCGTTCAACGCGGGCGTCGAGGGCAGCCTCATCGTCCAAGAGGTCAAGCGCCGCAAAGGCAACGAAGGCTACAACGTCGCCACTGGCAACTACGAGGACCTCGTCAAGGCCGGCGTCGTCGACCCCAAGAAGGTCACCCGCTCCGCTCTGCAGAACGCCGCGTCCATCGCCGGCCTCCTCCTCACCACCGAGTGCCTCATCACCGAGATCCCGGAGAAGAAAGAGAAGCCGGCCGGTGACCCGCACCACGGCGGCGGCATGGACTACTGATCCACGCCCGTCCAGGCACACCCGGACGGATCCAAGCGCGGCCGCGGAAGCGGCCGCGTTTTTTTGTGCCCGCGGTCCGCGAGGTAAACTGTTGCGTCACGCCTTCGTGTCCCCACACTCCGCCGCGCCGCGCGGGGAAGTCCTCGCCGCGGCGCTCCCACGATGACTGCGATCCTCGCTCTAGAAGACGGTTCGGTGTTCCACGGCCAAGCCTTCGGTGCCCGCGCCACGGCGGCCGGGGAGGTGTGCTTCAACACCTCGATGACCGGCTACCAGGAGATCCTCACCGATCCTTCCTACAAAGGGCAGCTCGTCACGATGACCTATCCGCTCATCGGCAACTACGGCGTGAACGACCAGGATGTCGAATCGTGGGCGCCCCACGTCGCCGGGTTCGTCATCCGCGAGCTCTCGCCGGTCGTCAGCAACTGGCGGGCGGACCGCTCGCTCGCCGATTATCTTTCCCAGCACGGCATCCCGGGCATCCAAGGCATCGACACCCGGTCGCTCACCAAGAAGCTCCGCGTGCGCGGCGCGCTGAGCGGTTGCCTCTCCACCGAGGGCCTGACCGCCGATGAGGCCGTCGCCCAGGCACGCGCTTGGGGCGGCATGGCGGGACGCGACTACGTCAGCGAGGTCACGCACAAGGAGCCGTTCCTGTGGGACGCCAAGGACGAACAATCCGCCGCGTTCGGCCTCACCCAGACCCACCTCACCGCCAACCCGCGGCAGATCCGGCAACCCCTGCCGCCGGCGGACATCCCGATCGTCGCGTACGATTTTGGGATGAAATACAACATCCTTCGCCGGCTCCGCCAGAAAGGCTTCCGGATCCAGGTCGTGCCCGCGCACACGCCGGCCGCCGAGGCCTTGAAGCACAAGCCTGCCGGCATCTTCCTTTCGAACGGCCCCGGCGACCCCGCGGCTCTGGGTGGCATCGTCCGCGAGGTCAGGACCCTCGTCGATTCCGGCATCCCCGTCTTCGGCATCTGCCTCGGTCACCAGATCCTCGGGCAGGCGTTCGGGGGCAGCACCTTCAAGCTCAAGTTCGGCCATCGCGGCGGCAACCAGCCGGTGAAGGACCTCGAGAGCGGTCGCGTCGAGATCACCTCGCAGAACCACGGTTTCGCGGTCGATGGGGCGTCGCTGCCGTCCGATGTGAGCGTCAACCGGATCAATCTCAACGACCAGACGGTCGAGGGGCTGCGGCACCGCACGAAGCCCGTCTTTTGCGTCCAGTACCATCCTGAGGCTTCCCCGGGACCCCACGATTCGACGCCGCTCTTCGATGAATTCCGGTCGCTCGTCCAGAAGCGGGGTTGAGTAGGACAACACCCACA
This sequence comes from uncultured Verrucomicrobiota bacterium, assembly GCA_903916195.1. Classification (GTDB taxonomy): domain Bacteria; phylum Verrucomicrobiota; class Verrucomicrobiia; order Limisphaerales; family UBA9464; genus CAIVQB01. Next base: position 98,015 of record CAIWVP010000141.1, read on the forward strand.
CAGCAAACGCTTTCCGGGAAAGCGTTTGACGGATCCGAGTGCCGGGAGCTACACACTGTCAACCGACCTATGCCTAAGCTGGTAGTCCTCACCGTGGGGTTCAACGACCGCTCTCTCGAAGTGAAGCCCGAGAAGGCCTCGATCGGGCGCGTGGACGACAACCAGTTCTGCATCGCCGAACCGAGCGTCTCGAGCCACCACTGCGAGGTGTGGTCCAAGGGCGACGAGATCGTGGTCAAGGACCTGGGCTCGACCAACGGTTCCTTCATCAACGAGAAGGCGCTGGAGGCCGACAAGGAGGTGGCGTTGCGTCCAGGCCAGGTGCTTCGTCTCGGCCAGATCGAGCTCCGTTACGAGACCGGCAAGAAGCAGACCGAGCAGCCCCGCCCCTCCGTGAAGCTCGGCGAAGCGGCCGCCGGCGGACAGACCCTCGTGATGTCCAAGAACTCGGCGTTCACGAAGAAGAACAACAACCTGAACAAGGTCTTCTTGGGTGTCGGCATCGTGTTGGTGCTGGTCATCATCGTCTTCCTGGTCATCGCGTTCACCAGCGTCAGCGCCCCTCACGAGTGAGCGGGAGACAGGTCCTACCCGAGGAAGGCCCGGCTCGCGCCGGGCCTTTTCCTTTTCCGCGGCCGAGGTCGCCCGCGCGGCGGCTCCCTTCCTTTCTTTGTGGCCCGTGATAGCGTCCGCCCGCCTTCGTATGCTCAAGCCGACCTTGCTCCATCTCGGGATGCTCGTGCTCCTGTCGGCCGTTTCCGCGGCTCGTCCCGATCGTCGCGACATGCAGATCGAGCCTCGCTTGGAGATCAAGCTCTGGGCGGCGGAACCGGATGTCGTGGATCCGGTCGCGATCTGCTTCGATGAGGAAGGCCGCGCCTACGTCGCCGAATGCCGCGACTATCCCTACGGCGTCGGCCCCGACGGGAAGGTCGGTAGCACGATCCGGCTGCTGGTGGATTCCGACGGCGACGGCCGGGCCGACAAGTCCACGGTCTTCGCGAAGGACCTCAGCTACGCCACCAGCGTCACGCCGTGGCGGGGCGGCGTGCTCGTCACCGCGGCGCCGGACCTGGTCTTCCTCAAGGACACGGATGGCGATGGCGTCGCGGACGTCCGCGAGGTCGTGCTCGCCGGATTCAAGCGCGGCGTTTCCGACAGCCTGGTCAACGGCCTGCGCTACGGGCTCGACGGACGCATCCACATGGCGAACGGCGGCAACGGCGGCGCGGTCAGCTCGCCGAAGATCGCCGGGACCACGACGCAGCTCGGCGACGACGATCTCGCGGTCGCGCCCGACACCGGCGAGGTCGGGCTCACCGCCCGCAGCGGCGGCGGGTTCGGCCTCGTCTTCGACGATTTCGGACGCGCGTTCACGACGTACAACATCAACCATCTCCAGCACCGGTTCCTGCCGCGCCACCATGCGGCCAAGTTCCCGGGTTTCCCGCCCGTCGAGATCACCGGCTCGATCTCGGACCACGAGGAGATGAGCCGGATCTTTCCGGTCTCCGTCGCGCAGACACGTCCGAACCACCCGGAGCAGGCCGGCCATTTCAGCGCGGCGGGCGGATTGGGACGCCTTGCGTCCTCGGCGTTCCCGGAGGACCTGCGCGGCTCGCTGTTCGTCTGCGACGTCGTGGGGAATCTCGTCCATCGCGATGTCATCACACCGGACGGCCCGGTTTTCCGCGCCTCGCGCGCGACGAACGAGCTCGACCGCGAGTTCATCGCGTCCCGCGATCCGGCGTTCCGTCCGGTCGCGCTTGAGACGGGCCCGGACGGCGCGCTCTACCTGCTCGACATGCAGCGCGACGTGATCGAGCACCCCGACTACATCCCGGAGAAGGTGAAGGCCAAGCAGGACCTCCGCGCCGGATCCGACCGCGGACGCATCTGGCGGATCACCCCCAAAGGCGGGCTCAAGGCCGTGCGTCCGTCGCTGGGCGACGCAAAGGTCCCGGACCTCGTCGCCTTGCTCGGCCATGCGGATCCATGGTGGCGTCTGACCGCCCAACGCCTCCTCCAAGAACGACGGGCCGTCGATGCCGTGCCGGCTCTCCGGCGGCTCGCGCGGGATGGCTCGGATCCTTTTGCCCGGCTGCATGCCCTCTGGACGCTGCGCGCGCTCAGAGCTCTGACGGAAGCCGATGTCCAGAAAGCCCTGTCCGACGCGAACGCCGGCGTCCTCGAGAATGCGCTCCGGCTCGCCGAGGATTTTTTGCCCGATGCAGAAGCTCTCCACCCACCGGTCATCCGTCTCGCGGATGATCCGTCGCCGCGGGTCCGCTTCCAGTGCGCGTTGACGCTCGGACAGGTGCGCACCGCCGCCGCCGCCGGGGCCCTGGTCCAGATCCTGCGGTCGGACGCCTCCCAGCACTGGACCCGGCTCGCGGTCATCTCGTCGCTGCGACCCGCCGACACCCGCTCGGTGTTCGATCGGCTGTCGCCCCTCGACCCCTACCGGCACGCGACCCGACACGGTGCGACGGAAGTGCTGCGAGGGCTGGCAGAGCTCGCCGGAGCCCGCGCCGGGTTGGTGCCGGACGATGTCCCTTGGTTGGTCCTCCGCCTGGACAATTTCTTGGACACCACTCCTCGCGTGGCGATCCTCGAAGGGCTTGTGCGCGGCCTCCAGCGGTCCGGCGTCAGGCCCAATCTCAACCCGCGTGCTTCCCGGCATCTGGACCAGCTCATCGCCGACGCGAAAAGCGAAGAGCTGCGCGCCCTCTGGCAGCTTGCCCGGCAGTGCGGCCTCCCAGAGAACGACCGGCAACGCCAAGCCCTCGCTGAAGCCGGCAAGATCGCCGCCGATCCGGCGCTCCCCTTGGCCCGGCGCATCGATGCCGTCGGACTGCTCGGCCTGGGCGGGGCGGCCACGGCCGAAGGAACGCTTCTCGGTCTGCTCGACGGACGCCAACCAGGCGGGATCCAAGCGGCCGCGCTCACCGCCCTGTCCGCATCGAAGGCCCCGGTGGTCGGCGAAGGCCTCGTCGCGGGGTGGCGTAGCTATGCACCCGCCTTGCGTCCGCAGGTCCTGGCGATCCTGCTCGACCGCCGTGCTTTCCATCCGTGGCTGCTGGCGGCGGTCGAAGCGGGCCGGATCACCGTCGGCGAGCTGAACCTCGACCTCGAACAACGTCGACGGCTGCTGCGCGAAAGCGACCCCACGATCCACGCCCGTGCTGCCAAGTTCTTCGGCGACGAGGAGTACAGCAACCGCAAGAAGGTCGTGAGGGATTGGCTCGCCCGTCTGCCTGCGACCGGCGACGCCGTGCGTGGACAGAAGATCTTCGAGGACGTCTGCGCCCGATGCCACCAGAGCAACCGCATCGGCCACAAGGTCGGCCCCGACCTCAGCGGCGTCTCGCACCGGAGCGTGGAGGACCTCGTCTCGAACATCCTCGACCCGAACATGGCCATCAACCCCGGCTTCGTCGCTTACACCGTCGAGACCCAGGACGGAGAGAGCCTGTCCGGCCTGCTCACGGGAGAGACCTCCGAGAGCGTGACGCTGCTGCAAGCGATGGAGCTCCGGACGACCCTCCCGCGCGCGCAGATCGCCCGGCTGGAATCGAGCGGCCAATCCTTGATGCCGGAAGGGCTGGAAGCCGGGAAGACGCCCCAGGACCTCCGCGATCTGGTGGCTTTCCTCCAAGGCACGAGGTGAACCGTCCTCCCGCGGCCGCTTCGGCCGGCTTGCCGGTGATATAAGCAGCCGCGACGGAGCGACGGTCGCGGCCTGATACTTTTCCGACGACCTTTACCGGACGCGTCGCGCGGCGCACGTTCCGTCGATGATTGACTTGGCGACAGCGGACACGTTGGAGCGGAGCCCGGCGCTCCGGTGGGTGATCATCGGTTCTTCGGCCTTCGGGGCCGGCATGCTGTTCGCCTCGCTCACCGGTCTGGAGCAAGGGGCGGCCGGCCTCGAGTTCCACGTCCGCTTGCTCTCCGTGCCGGCCTTCATCGTCGGATCGGTCGTCGCCTCCGCGTATTGGTGGCTCGTTTTCCACCTCGGTGCCGGGAAGGACGACCGTTCGGCGCGACGGCAACTCCACGCCTCTTCGGGGCTGATCCTCCTGCTCGCATTGGCCGTGTTCATGTATCCGTTGCGCTTCGTCACGCCCGAGAAGCGCGACGACGTGCTCATCGGGCTCGCCATCGCGGTCGGTGCGTTGTCGTGCGTCGGGTTCATGATCCGCACGGTCGTCCGGATGCTCGAGGAAGAAGACGCCGCGAACCCGCCGCCGCCGAACCCCGGGCCGTGAGGTAGGTCCGTCCGTTGCCTTGACGCCTCGGGGCACCGAATCCACGGTGCGCGGGCTTGGCGAAACCCCGTCCAGCCGGGCAGAAGGCCGGCATCTTCACCGCCGTCTCCGCCACTCCCGCCGCCGTCGCGTTGCGGGGGCGCACGGCGCACGGCGGCATGATCACCTGTCCGGAGGTCACGGCCGGCGCCCAGCCGTTCTGGGTCGCGATGCTGGCGGGCCTCTTCCCCGCGCGCACGATCCTGGTGGTGACCGAAGGGCTGAAGTCGCAGGAAGGCTTCCACGCCGACCTCGCGACCTGGATCCGGACCCAGGACGCCGACGCCGGATCTGGATCTGGATCCCCGCCCCCGCTCTTCTACCCGCCCTGGGACATCCTGCCGCACGAGAACAAGCTCCCGCACTCCGACGTCATCAGCGAGCGCCTGCAGACGATGGTCGAGCTCGCGGACGCGACGGGCGGCGCCGCCGGACCGGGACGCCGGGTCATCGTCGTCACCTCGGTCACCGCGCTGCTGCAGCGGACGTTCCCGGTCGCCGAGCTGCGGGAGAAGACCCGCCGGCTCCGTCGTGGCGACAACATCGATCCGCTCGACTTGATCGAGCGGCTCGAAGAGGTGGGTTACGAACCCGAGGCGCAGGTCACCAACAAGGGCGAGCTCTCGTGGCGCGGCGGCATCGTGGACGTGTGGCCGCTCAGCTCGCCCTGGCCGGTGCGGTTGGAGTTCTTCGGCGACGAGCTCGAATCCCTCCGCGAGTTCGATCCGCACACCCAGTTGTCCCGCGGACAGGTCGAAGCGGTGATGCTGCCGCCCGCCGGTGAGCTCAGCCTCTTGAAGAAGAGGGGGGCGGGGAATGCCGGACAGGGAACCGCCGCCGACCTGCGGCCTCTGGCCTCGCTCCTCGATTATCTGCCCGCTGACACGTTGCTCGTGCTGTGCGAACCCGACGCGCTGCTCGACCACGCGCTCCGTTATCGCCAGACCGTTCCGCCGGCCGATGCCTTCTTCCTGCCCTGGGACGACCTGCTCGCCGACGCGGAGCAGCGCGGTCTCGTCCGGTTCGACGTCACCGGACTGGACGCCGACGACGTCGGCGGTTCCGGTCCTGTGCGAGGTGAAGATCTCGACCTCGTCCTGCCGGCAGGTCCGGCCATGCCCCCGGTTCCGTCCGCGCGGGCCGATGGATCGTTGCTGACCTTCACCTCGCTCGACGCGTTCCGGCCGATCGCCGCGACCTTGCCCGACCCGCAGGTCGCCGAGGCGCAGCGCCGCGAGTTCTTCGCGCAGCTGCACCGCTGGGGACGCCAAGGGCAATCCGTCCATGTCTTCTGCAACAACGACGGCGAGCGCCAGCGCTTCGGCGAGCTGTGGCAGGAGTACGGTTTCGGCGGGACGCCGGTCGCGACCGATCTCGGGACCCTGTCGCGCGGGTTCATCCAACCGGACGCCAAGCTCGTCGTCGTCACCGACGCGGAGATCTTCGGACGCTACAAGGTGCAACGCCCCCGGCGCCTCAAGTCGCCCCATGCGCAAGCGATGCGTTCCGCGTTCGAGGTCGACTTCACGGATTTCGAGGAGGGCGACCATGTCGTCCATCTCCAGCACGGCATCGGGATCTTCCGCGGGTTGAAGACGCTGGCGGCCGCCGGCGCCCGCGGCACCGGCCGGGTCGAACCGGGGTCGGGCCAGGAATGCCTCGTGGTCGAGTTCGCCGCGGCCGCCCCCGGTGACGAACCACCGCGCCTCTACGTGCCCGTCACCGAGGCCCATCTTGTCAGCAAGTACGTCGGCGCGGGCAAGGCGCGGCCGCAGCTCAACCAGCTCGGCGGCACGCGTTGGACCAAGGCGAAGGAGCACGCCCAGAAAGCCGTCCGCGACCTCGCCGGCGACCTGCTCTCCGTCCAGGCCGCGCGCACCGCGCAGCCCGGGCACGCCTTCGCCGCGGACGCGCCGTGGCAGCGCGAGTTCGAGGGCGCCTTCCTGTACGAGGAGACACCGGACCAACTGAAGGCAATCGACGCCGCCAAGCGCGACATGGAGGCGGCCAAACCCATGGACCGCCTGGTCTGCGGCGACGTCGGGTTCGGCAAGACCGAGGTGGCGATCCGCGCGGCGTTCAAGGCCGTGCTCGGAGGCAAACAGGTCGCGCTGCTCGTGCCCACGACCGTCCTCGCGCAACAGCACTACAACCATTTCCGCGAGCGCATGGCCGATTATCCCGTGCGCATCGAGCTGCTCTCGCGTTACCGCACGCCCAAGCAGCAGCGGGCCGTCCTGGAGGCCGCGGCGGCCGGCACGGTGGACATCATCATCGGCACCCACCGCATCGTGCAGGCCGACGCGGCGTTCAAGGACCTCGGGCTGGTCATCGTCGACGAGGAGCAGAAGTTCGGCGTGAAGCACAAGGAGCAGTTCAAGCTCCTGCGGAAGACCGTCGATGTGCTCACGCTCAGCGCGACGCCCATCCCTCGCACCCTCTACCTCGCGCTCACCGGTGCCCGCGACCTCAGCACGTTGGAGACGCCGCCGCAGGACCGGTTGCCGGTCGAGACCGTCGTCTGCAACCACGATGAGCGCGTCATCCGCGACGCCATCGCCCGCGAGCTGGAGCGGGGCGGCCAGGTCTTCTTCCTGCACAACCGCATCTCGACCATCGAGGGCGTCGCGCTGCGGCTCAAGGCGCTCGTGCCGGCGGCGCGGGTCGTCATCGGGCACGGCCAGATGGACGCCGACGACCTGGAGAAGGTGATGACGCAGTTCGTCAACGGCGACGCCGACGTGCTGGTGAGCACGACCATCATCGAGAGCGGCCTCGATATCCCGAACGCGAACACCATCATCATCGACCGCGCCGACCGCTTCGGCCTGAGCGAGCTCTACCAGCTGCGCGGGCGCGTCGGCCGCTACAAGCACCAGGCCTACTGCTACCTGCTGCTGCCGCGGCACGCGCAGCTGCTCACCGAGGCGCGCAAGCGCATGAGCGCCATCAAGCAGTACTCCGCGCTCGGCTCCGGGTTCAAGATCGCCATGCGCGACCTGGAGATCCGCGGAGCGGGCAACCTGCTCGGCGCCCAGCAGAGCGGCCACATCACCGCGGTCGGGTTCGAGCTCTACTGCCAGCTGCTCCAGCAGAGCATCGCGGCCTTCAAGGGCGAGAAGGTCCGGCCCCGGGTGGATGTGCGGACGCGCTTCGATTTCCTCGCCACCAATCCGGGCGAGGAAAGAAGCGCCAAGGCGGAAGGCGGGAAACAAAAGGAGAAGGTGCGGCCCAAGTTCAACATCGAGGTGCCGCGCGAGGTGATGACCTGGCACGCCGACGAGGACACGCCCTCACGCTCCACGCACCAAGCTCCACGCGAGCCGGTGCCGAAGGCGCCTGCCTACCTGCCGCTCGATTACATCCGCGAACCGGCGCAACGGCTGGAGATCTACCGCCGTCTCGCCCAGGCCGTGGACCGCGCGGCCCTCGACGCCCTGGAGCGCGAGCTGACCGATCGTTTCGGGGCGCCGCCCGTGCCGGTCGAGCTGCTGCTCGCCATCGGCGGGTTGAAGCTTCTGGCAGCGGAACGCCGCGTGGACGCGATCGAGGTCGTCGAGGACAAGGTGAAGCTCACGCGCAACGGCGAGCTGATCACTGTCGGAGGCCACTTCCCTCGCCTCGCCAAACGTGACGCCCGCGCCCGTCTCGGAGAGGTCAAGAAGCTGTTGCTCTCACTCTCGTGATTTGATCGCCCCTAACCGAGTTGATGGCGCAGTTGCGTTGTGCCTGTGCAACGCCGAGCCCTGCAAGCCGGAGGCTTGCCAGCCATTAGCCGGGGGTTGAGCGAGTCCGCGAGCGACACCCCCGGTCAGAACGCAGGACGGCATGCACCCCGGAGGGGTGCCAGAGGTGCGCACACCGGGATGGCACGAGGTTGTGGCCGACTGCTGGCACCCCTGCAGGGGTGCGGGGTTTGTCGTTCGGTTCCGGGGTATCGCTGGCGCTCAACCCCCGGCTAATGGCTGGCAACCTTTCAGGTTGCTCGCCTTACAACAGGCGCAAGACGGAGAGGCTTCGCGCGGTTACTCGCGCATCGGCGAAGTCAAGAAGCTGCTGCTGGCGCGGTGGCAAATCTACCGCGGATGTTCCGACCCGTGCTGCTCCCGTCCGTGATCTAACCGACGGTCCTGCCGAGGAACAACGGCACCATGTGGCGCTCGTAGATGTTCTCCGTCACGTTCTTCGCGACGATCTCCTCGTTGGCCTCCAGCAGGCCGAGATAGGTCCGGCCCTTCTTGGCGGCGAGCTTGAAGGAGACGTGGAGCAACTGCCGGAAGCTCGGGTTGAATTCCGGTTGGCCGGGGATATGTCGGAGTGCCCGGGCGAACTGTCCGCCTTGCCATCCGTCCACCGTGGCGGCGGACGGGAGTTGTCCGCGGTCGATGTCGATGACCGACGCATAAGGGGCCGAGAGCTCCTCCACGTGCTCCAAGGCCTGGCGATAGATCTCCTTGGCGAGCGCCAACCCTTCTCCCTCGGATTCGGCGAGGCCGATCAATTCTTCCAACCAGGTCGTGCCCGCGGTCTTGATGTGGAGCCCGGCCCCGGAACGGGCCAACGCCCTGCGGATGATGGGATACAACGAGAACTTGTCGCTGCCGCTGTGGACGCTGAGCTTCAGGTTCGAGGGCAGACCGTAGCGTGCGACCGCGTGGGCGATCACCGCGAGGTCGTCGTCGAACTCGCGCTCGAATCGCGCCAGGTCGCCGACGTAGTCGACGCCTTTGTTGAATCGTCCGGTGAACTTCGGGGCGATCGTCTGCGCGCGCACCCCTTCATCGGCCAGCAGCACCAGCACCACGAGCAGCTCCGGAGGCGTCTGCGGCGCGTCGGTCTCGTCCATCGAGACCTCGGCGATGAAGTTCCCCTCGCCGCCTTTCCTTTCGGCGATGTGCCGGTGGATCCTTCCCGCCTCCCGGACGGCGAGGAGGTACTTCCCGGCGACCCGACGGATGTCGTCCGCCGTCGTGCGGAACGGGGTCGCGACCCCGGCGATGGAGAGGGAGCCGACCAGTTCCGGGTGCTTGGCGATGAAGGCCTCGACCTCGGCGGACGGCGCCGGCCTGCCGATGCTGTCGGCGACGTCGATGGTGAAGAAATCGGAGCTCGGCAAGAAGCGGTCCACCGTCTCGATCCGGATATGGTCCGCGTCGACATGCCAGCTTCCGGTCCAGCCGAGCGCGACCACCGCGGCTTCGGCGGCGGTCCGGACGCTCTGCGGCTCGGAGCCGATGAACGTGTGTTCCCGGTTCGACTTGTTCCAGACCGGCACGACCTCGACCCCGCGCGCGGCGAGCATCTGGAAAGCCCGCAACTGGGCCCGCGCCTGGTGCGCGAAGCGGTCACCGACGCCGAAAGAGAAACGTTCCAACGTGAGCATGGGAGCGGACTCTGGGGCACCCGGAGCGGGCCTGCAATGCCGTGTCTCCAAGCGGGCGTCGCGTCCCGGATCCGGTCTGTCCCTGCTGTCCAAGGAACCCGCTAGGCCGCCTCTTTGAGCAGCGCGATGAACTGCTTCATCGCCGGGGAGAGCACCTTGTTCTTCTTGTAGATGACGGCCAGGGGACGGCCGATGGAGACGTCCGCGAACGGCACGGCGGCGAGCGTCTGCTTGGTCACTTCTCCTGCGACGGTCCCGGCCGGCACGATGCTCACGCCCGCCTCGATCTCGACGGCCCGTTTGACGGTCTCGATGTTGTCGAACTCCATCACCACGCGCACGGAGACACCCGCGTCGCGCAGGACCTTGTCGACCGCCTTGCGGGTCGGGATGTCGGGCTCGAACCCGATGAATTTCTGGGTGTCGAGCTGGGCGAGCTTCACGGTCTTCAGCTTGGCGAGAGGATGCTTGGGATGGCAGATGAGCACCATCGGCTCCTCCCGGAGCGGGACGACCTGCAGGCGGTTGTCCTTGTTCGGATACGCCACGAGCCCGAGGTCCACCACGTTCCCCAGCACGTCGTCGTAGACCTGGTTGGCCCGTTGGTACTCCACGTGGACGTTCACCGTGGGATATGATCTGAGGAACCGTTTCAGGTAGGGCGGAAGGTCGTGCAACCCGATGCTGTAGATGGTCGCGACACGGATCGTGCCGCTGACGATGTCCTTGACCTCCTGGAGCCGGTGCAGGAGCGAATCGTGCGTGGACACGATCAGCTTGCTGTGCTCGTAGAGGAGCTCCCCCTCCCGGGTCAGGCGGAACTTCTTCTTGCTGCGCTCGATGAGCAGCGACTTGAGCTGCCGTTCCAGGGAGCTGACCTGCTGGCTCACGGCGCTCTGGGTCACGCCGCTGATCTGCGCCGCTTTGGTGAAGCTCTCCGTCTCGACCAGGTCGCAGAAGATCTTGAAGCTCTGGATCTGCACGGGCCCAGCTAAACATGCCTCCGGCTGATTGGAACCAGAATTAGCCGGGCTCACGGCTTCCTTTGGCGATTAGGTGGAGCCAACGGGCCGGAGTCAGGAAGAGGGTCGCGACCGAGTGGCAACCATCGGGATCGGGAGGTCATGCGTCGGCCGTCCGGCCCCCCGAAACGGAGCGGCTGCCTTTGGGCCGATCCTCACAATGCTGATCCCTCCATCGTGTCCTCACCCTCGCCCGGCGCATGGACGGCACCCGTCGGTCCGTCACTTCTTAGCCGGTGGAGCGTGGAAGAGGTCGTCGCTCTTCAGGCCGGTGAGACCTTCCAGCCCTTTCAGCAGACGGAAGAGGGCGAACATCATCACCGCCATCATCGGGATGGTGACGGTCGGCCACTCGATCCAGTGGAGGCGCCCGATCTGTTCGGTCTGCGCGGAAGAACCAGGAGCACCCGTCACGATCCAGCGGGCGAGGAAGTAGTTCAGGATCCCGCTGACGAAGAACGTGGCGGCCAGGACCCACGAGGCCCAGCGGAGCAGCGCCTCGAATCCCGGGAGGTTGCCGCGCGCCGCCAGCGCCGCACCGATCCGGTGGGTGTCGAGCACCTGCTCGTTGTAGAGCAGCGCCTTCACCAGCGGTTGACGCGTGCGGAGGGTCATCGGGATGGCGAGGCCGATGAGCATCGGCAGCGCGGCCGCCTTCACCGCGAACCAGAAGTTGTCGAGCTTGAGCAGGCCGAGGCCGCCGGTGATGAGCGTGCCGACCAGGCCGATGATGGCGAAGACGTTCCAGGTGCGCCGCTTCACGAGGTCGTACGTGCCGTAGGCCAGAGGGATGCTCAGCGCGACGACGAGCCCCCAGGCGGGGCCGAGCCGCGTCTCCTTGCTGAGCTGCGTGAGCACGACGCCGGGCAGGACGGCGTTGCACGCGAGGTTCAGCCACACGTTCTCCTGCGGCGGGCGGGGCGGGGCAGGGGGTTCCACGGGGGGCGGGCTTGCGTCGGTGTTCATACGTCCAGAAAGTCGCGGAGCCTTTGCAAGACGACCCGCCAGTTCAACCTGTTTCCGCCGATCCCGCGTCTGCCGGCGGCACGGAGGCCGTGGTGGCTCCGCCCGACGTGCATCACCGGATGCTTTCCCTGCTCTGGTGCCTGGTCTCGCCCGGCGCGCTGTTCCTGCTGCTCCGGTACCGTGAGTGGATCGATGCGCCCGGTCTGGCCGCGGGGTTCCGGGCCGTGCGGTTGGAGCAATGGGTCGCGACCGCGTTGCTCGCCCTGCACGTGCGCTTCCTCTGGCGATGGTGGCGGGCGACGCGTGTCGCGGCGACCGGAACCCGCTTGCCCGATGCCTGAACGCGCGCGACGGTGGCGACCCTTCAGACCCATCCCATGCCCCTCTACGAATACGAGTTGTGCGACGGCAGCTGCGCGGCGTGCGGCGGACGCTTCACCTTGCGCCGGCCGTTGACCGCGAAAGAACTCACCGCCTGCCCGGCCTGCAAGAAACCCATCCGGAAGCTCATCTCGGGATTCAACACCCCCAGCATCACCAAGCCCGTCTCGATCAGCGACGCCAAGAAGGCCGGGTTCGCGGTGCTGAAGCGGGTGAACAAGGGGGAGTACGAGGCGCTCTGAACCGCGACTTGCCGCTTCCCAAACCTGCCGGGCGCGCGCAGGTTCGACAGGCTATGAGCTCCCTCACGGCCATCCGTTCCGCCGTCGCCCGCACCGCAGCGCGCCGCCGTTGGTTGCGCGGATGGCACGGCCTCTGGCGCGGGTTCCTCGCCGGATCCTGCGTCTACCTTGCCGCTCTGGCGCTCTGGAAGCTGCTGCCGCTGCCGCATGAGATCGTCGGGGTCGGGGCCGTCATCGCGGTCGTCATGCTTCCGGTCGGTTTCTTGATCAGCTTCTGGAAGCAGACCTCCCCCGAGGAAGCGGCCCGATGGCTCGACCTCAAGCAAGGCCTGCAGGAACGCCTGTCGACCGCTCTTGAGGTCGGGTCCCGGCCCGCTTCTGCCAAGCCTGCCCACGCGGCGTGGCAGGAGCTGGTCATCGCCGATGCCACGACCGCCGCCGGACAGGTCGACCCACGGAAACTCCTCCCCCTCGGTCTGCCGCGGCTATCGCGCTGGGTCGTCGGCGTGCTCGCCGCGGTCGCCGCGCTGGGGTTCGTCCCTGAGCTCCGCACCCAGGCCCATGTCCAGAAGAAAAAGGATGCCGAGGTCATCAAGGACACCGGCCGCCAGCTCGCCCTCCTCACCAAGCGCAGCCTCGAACAGCGCAAGCCCGCGCTCGAGCCGACCCGCAAGAATCTCGAGGAGCTGACCGACCTGGGCACGCGCCTCCAGTCCGCGAAGCTGACCCGCGAGGACGCCCTCAAGGACCTCGCCAAAGCCACCGACCAGTTCAAGCAGTTGGCCACCGAGCTCGCGAAGAACCCGGTGCTCCGCAAGATGGAACAGGCCGCGCGCACGCCGGGCGGCAACTCCGAACAATCCCGGTCCGCGTTGCAGAAGCAGATCGAATCCCTCCAGAAACAGCTGGGGGACAAGCCCGGCGACAAAGACGTCGCCGACCAGCTCCAGAAGGATCTCCAGAAGCTCAAGGACGCCGCCAAAGGGATGGCCGACAACAATTCCGCCGCCGCCAAGGCCGCGCGTCAGCAGATGTCGCAGATGGCGAACGAACTCGCCCGCAAGGCCGAAAGCCTCGGCATGCCGTTGCCCAGCCTCGACGAGGCCGTCGCCGCGCTGAACAACGCGCAGGTCGAGCAGTTCCTCAAGGACCTCAACGTCGCCGAGCAGGACCTCCAGAAGATGGCCGACATGGCCAAGATGCTCGCCCAGCTCCAGCAACAGGCGGAGAAGATCGGCAAGGACCTCGCCGAACAGCTCAAGAGCGGCCAAGCCCAGGCCGCCATCGGATCCCTGCAGAAGCTCATCGATCAGCTCAAGAAATCCGAGCTGGCGCCTGAGCAGATGAAGGCGCTCTCCGAGGAGATCTCCAAGGCCGTCAAGCCGGGGCAGCAGTACGGCAAGGTCGGCGAACATCTGAAGGCGGCGCTCGCCGCGTTCAAGACCCCGGGCGACGGCGGCAAGAGCGGCAACAGCGGTGCGTCCGCGTCCCTCGCGGCTGCCCAGAAGGAGCTCCAGAACTTGATGGACCAGATGGGCGACGCGCAGTCGCTGATGGCCGCTCTCCAGAACCTGCAGAAGGCCCAGATGTGCGTCGGCAACTGCCAAGGCTGGGGGCAATGCAAGAGCCCCGGCAGCGGCTTCAATCCTAACAGCAAGAAAGGCGGCAAGGGCGTGGGCACTTGGTCCGATTCGAGCGCGTGGAGCATGCCCGACGGCATCAACGACCTCTGGGACAACTCCGGCGTCAACCGGCCCGACATGGCCGGCAAGGGCAACACGGACCGCGACCCGAACAAGCCGGACAATCTCGTGCCCACGAAGGTGAAAGGCCAGATCCAGCCGGGCGGTCCGATGCCCAGCATCACGCTCAAAGGCGTCAGCATCAAAGGCCAGAGCAAGGTCAGCTACACCGAGGCCGTGGCGTCCGCCCAATCCGATGCCCAGGCCGCCCTCAGCCAAGAGCAGGTGCCCAAGGCTTATCAGAATTCCGTCCGCGATTACTTCGACGACCTGAAGAAGTGAGCGCGGAGCGCCGGTCCAGGCCCACAGAACGGGTCGGTTCCGCAGGTCGTTGATCCGGACACCTGCCTTTTCTGACTGCACCGGACGGGACCAGCAACTGGACGCGCTCCGGTCCGAAGCCCGGGGACGCCGAGGGCGAAGCGGGCGCATCTCGGTTTCTTGCAGCCTATCCATCCGCCAAGAACATCGCGGAGCGATGTCAGCCATTGGCCGTGGTCGAGGAGCGCAGCGACGACACCCCCGGATACCGTGGGCCAGCGCCACGACCCCGGCAGGGGTCGCAGAGCCGTCAACTGGGGCGTCGTCTGGCACCCTTCCAGGGTGCTTGTCTCCTCGTCGGTCACCCGGGGTGTCGCTGTCGCTCAACCCCGGCTAATGGCTGGCAAGCCTCCGGCTTGCGAAGTCGACGCCACTTCCCTGCAAGAAACCGAGTCGAGCTAGGCCGATGTGGATGCCGCCGCGGGCACGCTTGCACCGGCGATGTCCGTCCGCATACTCCGCGCGCATCCTGCAAAACACATGAACGCTCCCATCCGTGTCGCGATCACCGGCGCCGCCGGCCAGATCGGCTATTCCCTCCTGTTCCGCATCGCCTCCGGCGCGATGTTCGGCCCGGCCCAGCCCGTCATCCTCCACCTCATCGAGATCGAGCCCGCGCTCAAGACGCTCAACGGCGTGGTGATGGAGCTGGACGACTGCGCTTTCCCGCTGCTCCAAGGCGTCGTGCCGACCGCGAGCCTCGATGAAGGCTTTCGCGGCGTGGACTGGGCGCTGCTCGTCGGCAGCGTGCCGCGCAAGGCCGGCATGGAGCGGAAGGACCTGCTCGGCATCAACGGCAAGATCTTCACCGGCCAAGGCCAGGCCATCCAGCGCAACGCCGCCAGCGGTGTCCGCACCCTCGTCGTCGGCAACCCGTGCAACACGAACTGCCTCATCGCGCTGAACGCCGCGCCCGACGTGCCCAAGGACCGCTGGTTCGCGATGACCAAGCTCGACGAGAACCGGGCCAAGACGCAGCTCGCCAAGAAGGCCGGAGTCGCCGTCACGCAGGTGAGCAACCTCGCCATCTGGGGCAACCACAGCTCCACGATGTACCCTGATTTCGCCAATGCCCGCATCGCCGGCGCCCCGGCGCCCTCGGTGATCCAGGACGAGACCTGGTTCAAGGACACCTTCATCCCCATCGTCCAGAAGCGCGGCGCCGCGATCATCGAAGCCCGCGGCCTGAGCAGCGCCGCCTCCGCCGCCAACGCGGTGGTCGACACCGTCAAGGCGCTCACCACGCCGACGCATCCCGACGACTGCTTCAGCGTCGCGGTCCATTCCGACGGCAGCTACGGCATCGAGAAGGGCCTCATGTACAGCTTCCCGACGAAGAGCGACGGCGTCCGCTGGCAGACGGTGCAAGGCGTGCCGTTGAGCGAGTTCAGCCGCTCCAAGATCGTCGCCACCGAGAACGAGCTGAAGGAGGAGAAGTCGCTCGTCGCCGACCTCTTGCCGAAGTGACCGCGACCCGGCCCCGAGAGGGTCTCCGCTGATCGCTGGCAAAAGAACGGCCCTCGCCCATGCGGGGGCCGTTCGCTTTCTCGGCATCGTCCGTCCGCCTTCCGGCGGGCCCCGGGCCGATATCGTGGACGGATATCGTGGACGGATGTCGCGCCCGGATCAGACGGCGCGAGCAGCCCTGCCTGCCGCGAAGTCCACGAAGTTGCGCAGCAGCCGCAGACCGACCTGTTGGCTCTTCTCCGGATGGAACTGGGTCGCCCACACGTTGTCCCTGCGCACCGCCGCCGCGAACGGTCCGCCGTAATCCGCGCTTCCGGCGATGATCGAGACCTCCGCGGGCCGCGGGAAGAAGCTGTGGACGAAATAGAAGTGGCTGCGGTCCGGGATGCCGGCGAACAGCGGACAATCCGGTTGCGTGACGTCGACTTCGTTCCAGCCGATCTGGGGGATCTTGAGCCGCGGCTCTTCGGCCGTCGGCCGGAACCGCACGACCGGTCCCTTGAACACGCCGAGCCCGAGCGCGCAGGAGTTGAACTCCTCGCTCCGCTCGAACAGCGCCTGATAGCCGACGCAGATCCCGAGGAACGGCTTGCCCGCCGCGATCCAGCTGGTGACCGCACCGCAAAGGTCCTGCCGCTGCATCGAGTCCATGCAGTCATCGAACGCCCCGACCCCGGGCAGCACCATGCCGTGGGCATCCGCCAATCCATCGGGCGAAGCGACACGTCGGACCTCCGCGCCGACGGCACGGAGGGCTTTCTCGACGCTGCGGATGTTTCCGGCGCCGTAATCGAGGAGCGCGAGCATGGGTTAAATCTTCGGGGTCCGGGTCGCGGCCTGCGATGGGGCCACGATGATCGTTTCCGGCAACGGTGCCGGGTCCACGACAAGCCGGATCCCTTCCGGCTCGGGCGGACGTTACCGGTCGGTCACGGCGAGGGCAACGCCGTCCGTCCGTACGCTCGCGTCCGCGTGCGAGCCGCTGCTTGTCGGATCCGTCACGTGGCCGTAACAACGCGCGTGCGTTCCCCTGGGTCTTATCTGCCGAAGTCCGGCTGGAAGCGTTGGCTTGCGATCGTCCTCCTCGTCGTCGGCGGCTTCGTGCTGTCCATCATCGCGCTCGTGGTCTCGGTGATCGTGGCGTGGAACACGTCTCCGACGTTCCAGGGATGGGCCTTGGAGCAGATGATCACCCGGGGTTCGCAGCCGTTCCCGGACGAGTTGCCGGAGAACCCGGGCCCGAAGCCCACCTACCAAGGCCGCCGCGATCAGGCCGCCGACCTGCGGTCCGGCGCGGAGATCTACCGAGTGACCAACGTCTGGGATGTCCGTCTGCGCTTCACGGCGCCGCAGTGGGATGCGCTCAAGCCCAAGCGCGTCCAGCCGCTTTTGGGGTTCATGCAGCCGGACGGCACCCCGTTGCTGCGCAACACGAACTCCACCCGCAACGGGCTTTCCGGAGTGCTGGGCTTCGATTTCCCCTTCTCGAGCGGCGATGTGGAGTTCGGTGGCAGGCTCTTCACCGATGCCGGCGTGCGCTTCAAGGGCAACGGCACCTTCCTCGGTTCTTTCCGCGGCTACCGCAAGCCGTGGAAGATCGTCATCGACCACGAGCACAAAGGCCGCGAGCTCGCCGGCCGGTCGACCTTCAATCTCGCCAACCTCTCCGCCGACCTCACCTGCCTCAGCGACACGCTCGGCTATGAATATTTCCGCGACGCCGGCGTGCCTTCCCCGGCCACGGCGCTGTCGCGGGTCTTCCTGTCCATCGCGGGCACGGAGTCCGACCGGTTGCTCGGGATGTACCTGCTCGTGGAGAACCCCGACCCGGCGTGGGCCAAGGAACGCTTCGGCAAGAAGGGTGTCGCCCTGTTCAAGCCGGTGACCCACCAACTCTTCTCCGACCTGGGTGACGACTGGGCCGCCTACGACGGCATCTACGACCCCAAGACCAAGCTCGCCCCGGAGCAGAAGGCGCGCGTGATCGAGGTCGCAAAGTTCGCCTCCAAGACGGATGACGCGGCCTTCGCCGCGCGCATCGCGGACTTCGTGGACTTCGACGAGTTCGCCCGGTTCCTCGCCGGCCAGGTGCTCCTGTCGAACTACGACAGCTTCCTCTCCAATGGTCAGAACTACCTGATGTATCTCCATCCGGATTCAAAGAAGTTCGGATTCATCCCGTGGGACCTCGACCATTGCTGGGGCGAGTTCCCTCACATCGGCACCGCCGACGAGCGCACCCGGGCGAGCATCTGGCATCCGTGGACCGGGCCGAACCGCTTCCTGGAGCGGATGCTGGCGGTGCCCGCCTTCAAGGAGCGTTATCGCCAGGAACTCGAGCGCCAGCTCGCGACCGTCTTCGTGCCGGAGCGGCTCGTCCGCCGGGTGGACGAGATCGCCGCGGTCATGCGGCCGTTGATCACCGAATGGTCGCCGGAACGGCTCAGCCGGTTCGAGACGGCGGTGGCCTCCGATTTCTACAGCGGTCCGCGCGATGGCGGTCCGGAGGACCGGAACCGTCCGGTCTGGCAGTTGAAGCGCTTCATCGCCGAGCGCGCCGCCAACGTGCGTGCGCAATTGGACGGCAAGGCCGAAGGCGTGATGGTCTCGCGCCAGCAACAGAACCGACGGGACGGACCGGAGACGAAAGATCGTTGACGAGCTGCGCCAGGGCCGGACCTCGGCGTGGGTCGCCGGGCTTCCGCCCGGTGCCCGAAGGAGGGGGAGCCCGACCTTCTGTCCGTCACTGGAATCCCGCGCCGCCGAGAGTTCACCGCGCCGTCACCTCCGTCACCCCGACTTGACGTGCGGTCCGGGGGCTTGCCCGGGCAGACTCCGCCCGCTATGACACAAGGCATGCTAGCTGGGGGCGTGACCGCCAAACTCCGACGAGCGGCCACCGACATGGGGTCGCGAGTCCTGACCCGTGCCCAGGAGGGCTCGCCTTACTCGATGCGCCGGGCCCGCGGATTGGCCGACATCCAGGCGGCACAGGCCCTGCGGTTCCTGGTCTTCAACCTCGAGCTCAACGAAGGCCTGGAGAGCTCGTTCGCGACGCTCCGGGACGAGGACCGCTTCGATCCGGTCTGCGACCATCTGCTGGTCGAGGACACCCGGTCGGGCGACATCGTCGGCACGTATCGCCTCCAGACCGGCACCGCGGCCGGCCGTCATCTCGGCTACTATTCTGCCCAGGAGTTCGATTTCGCGCCGTTCGAGCCGTTCCGCAGCGAGATCATCGAGCTGGGTCGCGCGTGCGTCCACCGGGACCACCGGAACATCCTCGTCCTCGGCCTGCTCTGGAAGGGCATCGCTGATTACGCCCGTGAACATGGCGGGCGCTACTTTGTCGGCTGCAGCTCGCTCACGTCACAGGATCCCCGGGTCGGCGCGTCGGCGTTCTTCGAGCTGGTCGCGGAACATCTGGTCGAGCCCGCGTTGAGGACCTTCCCGCTGGCGCCGTACCGCTGCGACATGGAGCAGCTCGCTCCCGAGGTGCCCAAGACCCCCAAGCTGCTGCGCGCCTACCTCTCGCTCGGTGGCAAGATCTGCGGCCCGCCGGCGCTCGACCGGGAGTTCAAGACCATCGACTTCCTCACTTGGCTCGATCTCGAAGCGCTTCCCCCCGCGGCGTACCGCATCCTAGGCTAGGCCCATGCCGAGCCACCCGTTCCGCGTCGCGGGACGTTCCATCCGCTTCTTCTGGTTCTGCGCCACCGCGCTGGGCGACTTCTGGTCGTCCGTCCGCCCGGTGGAGAAGAAGCACGGCCGGCGCGATTATCGCCGCCGCGCCGATTGGGCGCACCGCCAAGCGAGACGCCTCTGCAAGGTGCTGGATCTCGAGGTCGGGTCCGTCGGGGAGGTGCCGACCGCTCGTTTCCTCTGCTCGAACCACCTCGGCTATCTCGACATCGTGACCCTCGTCGCGGTCACTCCGGTGGTGTTCGTCGCGAAGGCCGAGGTGCGCGGTTGGCCGGTCGTCGGCTGGCTGACGCGGTGCGCCGGCACCATCTATCTCCAACGGGAACGCAAAGGGGACCTGGTCGACGTGGCGAAGCAGTTCGATCCGGTGATCGAAGCGGATGTGCCGGTGGTGATCTTCCTGGAAGGCACCAGTTCTGGAGGGGACGACGTGCTGCCGTTCCGTCCGTCGCTGCTGGCGAGCGCCGTCGGCAACGGCTGGAGCGTGGCGCCGGTCGCGCTCGATTATTCAGTGGAGGGCGGGACGGTCGCGGAAGATGTCGCCTACTGGCGCGACATGACGTTCTTCCCGCACTTCCTGAACCTGCTGTCCAAGCCGCGTCTGGGCGGACGCGTCGCGTTCGGGGCCGGGCGGCATCCCGGTGAAGACCGGAAGGCGCTCGCGAAAGAATTGCGCGACCATGTCGTCGCGTTGCGGGCATCGCGTCCCGGCGCCTGACGGACGTCGCTCCGTCTCGCCGTGGTGGAACTTCCCGTGATCCAAGGCGTGGGAGCTTTTCGCCGGCTCCAGGTCAGCGGCGGCGCTTGGCCGGGCCGAAGTAATAGCCGCCGGTGAGCCGGACGCCCTTCATCTTCCGCTCGGCGACGTGGCCCATGCCGGGCTTTCCGTCGTCGAAGATGGCGGTGTAGTCGTAGTTGAAATCCTTGAGCTTCAAACGCTCGATCGTGCGGTCGATGTAGCGCTCGATGCTCCGGACCGCTTGGGCGTCCTCGGCCACCATGAGGGTGAACGCGTCGCCCGTCGATTTGGCCCGGCCGGTCCGGCCGATGCGGTGGACGTAATCTTCCGGGTGCTGTGGCACGTCGAAGTTGATCACGTGCGTGACGTCGGCGATGTCGAGGCCGCGCGACGCGATGTCGGTGGCGACAAGCACCTCGAACTTGCCCGACTTGAACCCGGCCAACGCCTGCTCGCGCTCGGCCTGCGAACGGTCGCTGTGGATGGCCGCGACGCGGTGGTCGTTGCGCTTGAGCAGGTCCTCGATGTCGTCCGCACGGCGGCGCGTGCGGCAGAAGATGAGCACGGAATCGTAGTGGACGTGGTCGAGCAGCGCCCGGAGCAGGTCCTTCTTCTGGCGCTCGGCGACCGGGTAGAGCACGTGCTTCACCGTCTCGGCCGGCGAACGGCGCGCGCCGATCTCGATCGTCTCCGGCGAGCGCATGGCCCATTGGATGAGCGTCTCGATCGCCGGCGGCACGGTCGCGGAGAAGAGCGCGGTCTGGCGGTCCTTGCCGCATTTCTCGACGATGCGCCTCACGTCCGGCAGAAAGCCCATGTCCAGCATGCGGTCGGCCTCGTCGAGCACGAGATGCTTCACCCGGCTGAGATCCACGAGCTTCTCCTGGATGTGGTCGAGCAGACGGCCGGGTGTGGCGACGAGGATGTCGACGCCGGCCTTGAGCTCGTCCTTCTGCTTGCCGTAGCCGACGCCGCCGAAGACCACGCTGACATTGAGGTTCGTGAACTTGGCGAACTTCTTGAAGTTCTCCTCGGTCTGCGAGGCGAGCTCTCGGGTCGGTTCGAGCACGAGGCAGCGGGGGCCGGGACCATGGGTGCCGATCTGGTGGATGATGGGCAGGGCGAAGGCGGCGGTCTTGCCGGTGCCGGTCTGCGCGGACCCGATGACGTCGCGGCCCTGCAACATCAGAGGGATGGCCTTCTCCTGGATGGGCGTGGCCTCTTTGTAACCCATCGCCGCCACCGCATCGAGGAGCGCTAGGCGCAGGCCGAGTTCGTGAAACTGCATGGGTTGTTGTAGCAGCAAAGCCGCTCCCGGCGGAAGTTGTTTCGCGGCGCCGGTAGGCCCTTGGAACCCTCCGGGCAGTCACAGCGAAGGTGACACGGTGACGCCCCTCGTTTCGTCCTCCTCCTCCGGGTCCTTGCTCCCGGAGCCTTCGTCACGTCGTGCCGCGCTGCGGGGCATCACGCCGCTTGCAATCGATCGCCGGACGACTTAGCAGAGGCGCGACACGCGGTAAAAACAAAGGAGCCCATCATGGCCAAAGGAAACAACAGCCAGAAAAAAGAAGTGAAGAAGCCCAAGAAGGAGAAGCCCAAGGCTCCTCCTTCCACCAAGCGTCCTTGACGCTCCTAACCCGTCCGCGCGCGCGCGGACGACGCCAGCCTCCCGATCCCGCCGCGGATGTTCGTCCGCGAGCGGGGTCGCCTTTTTGCGGGGGGCTTCCGGCGCGTTGCCGGCCTACTTCACGAAGCCTTGGACCTTGAGCCAGTAGACGAGGTCGTTTGCCCACGGATGGGCGTTGTCGAACTCCGGAGGCTTCGAGGCGAGGCCGATCCCGTGGCGGCCGTGCTGGTAGATGTGCAGGTCGAATGGAACGCCGTTCCGCGAGAGAGCGGCGGCGAACTCGAGCGAGTTGCGGACCGGCACCGCCTGGTCCTCGACCGTGTGCCAGAGGAAGGTCGGCGGCGTCCCGGGCGAGACCTGCTTCTCGTTCGAGAGCAGGTTGATCAGGTCGGCCGTCGGAAACTTCCCGAGCAGATTCTCGCGCGAACCCGTGTGGCCGTGGCTCTCCATCGTGATCACCGGATAGCAGAGGATCCCGATGTCGGGACGGGAACTGATCCGGTCGACCGGATCGGTCGCGCCGGCATCGCCGAGATCGTAGTGGGTCAGCAGCGTCGACGCGAGATGGCCGCCGGCGCTGCTGCCCATGACCCCGATCTTGCTCGGATCGAGCTTGAGCTCCGAAGCCCGGGACCGCACCCACCGCACCGCGCGGGCCGCGTCGCCGAGCATGACGGGATGCCGGTAGCCGTGGCTTCCGAGGCGGTACTTGAGGACGAACGCGGTCACGCCGCATCGGGACAAGTAAAGCGCGTAATCCACGCCTTCGTGCGATGCGAGCCCGCCGTAGCCGCCGCCCGGGCAGATCACGACCGCCGCGCCGGTCGCTGACTCCGCCGACGGCAGGTACGCCGTGAGCGTCGGGATGTCGTTGGTGCCGTTCCCCAGCGCGCCGGGAGCCTTGTCGGGCCAGAGGGGGAAGGCGGGTTGGACTTCGGCTCGGAGGAGCAGGGAGAACACAGACATGGCGATCAACGCGAAGAACGGTTTCATGGTGGTCCTGAAAACGTCCCCGAACGGCCACGGTCCCACAAGCTTGCGCACGGCCCTGGGCATCGGCAGGAAGGAACGTGGCCTGCGCAAGGAACCGCGCGGACGCCGTCCCCTCTTCCCTCGCGGCGGCGGATCCCGCTAGGGTCCGGCCATGTCACATCCGCTTGCCGGGAAACCGGCCCCGAAGGACCTGCTGACCGATCTCGCCGCGCTGGAGCGCGCCTACGAGACCCGCATGCCCGACCTCGCCGACCCGACGCAAGCGGTCGCGTTCGGGACGAGCGGCCATCGCGGCACGCCGCTGGACGGCACGTTCACGGACTCCCATATCGCGGCCATCACCCAGGCGGTCTGCGATTTCCGCGCGATGAAGGGCGACCGGGGACCACTCTTCTTGGGCAAGGACACCCATGCCATCTCGCGCCCGGCGGAACGCACCGCGCTGGAAGTGCTGGCGGCGAACGGCGTCGAGACCTTCATCGCGGCCGACGACGGCTTCGTCCCCACACCGGTGGTCTCGCACGCCATCCTCGGCCACAACCGCGGTCGCAAGGCGGCCTTCGCGGACGGGCTGATCATCACGCCGTCGCACAACCCGCCGCAGGACGGCGGCTTCAAATACAACCCGCCCGATGGGGGGCCCGCGGACACCGATGTGACCGATTGGGTCCAAGACCGCGCCAACGCGCTCCTCCGCGCCGGCAACCGCGACGTGAGACGGACTCCGCACGCCGGGGCCATCCGCGCGGCGACGACGCACGCGCACGACTTCATCTCGCCCTACGTCGACGACCTGGCCTCGGTGGTCGACCTCGCCGTGATCAAGGCCTCCGGCCTCCGCATCGGCGTCGACCCGCTCGGCGGTGCCTCGTTGCCCTACTGGCAGCCGATCGCGGAGCGGCACGGTCTGGACATCACCATCGTGAACAAGAAGGTGGATCCGGCGTTCGGTTTCATGACCCTCGACCACGACGGGAAGATCCGCATGGATTGCTCGAGCCCGTATGCGATGGCCGGCCTGGTCGGGATGAAGGACCGGTTCGACATCGCGTGGGCCTGCGACCCCGACGCGGACCGCCATGGGATCGTCACGCGCAGCGCGGGTCTGATGAACCCGAACCACTATCTCGCGGTGGCGATCCACTACCTGCTCACCCATCGGCCGGGTTGGCCGTCGTCCGGCGTCGTCGGCAAGACGCTCGTGAGCAGCAGCCTCATCGACCGGGTCGTCGCCAGCCTCGGACGACCCTTGATGGAGACGCCGGTGGGGTTCAAGTGGTTCGCCCCCGGGCTCTTCGTCGGCACCTGTGTCTTTGGCGGTGAAGAGAGCGCCGGGGCCAGCTTCCTGCGGCGCGACGGCACCGCGTGGAGCACCGACAAGGACGGGCTCATCCTCGGGTTGCTGGCGGCCGAGATCACCGCGGTCACCGGCGAAGACCCCGGCCGGCACCACGCCGAGCTCACGTCCCGGTTCGGTGCTCCGAGCTACACGCGGCTTGACGCTCCTGCCACGCCGACGCAAAAGGCGAAGCTCAAGGAGCTTTCTCCCGAAGCCGTGAAGGGCACTTCGCTCGCCGGCGAACCGATCCTGGCGAAGCTCACCCGAGCGCCCGGGAACGGAGCGTCCATCGGCGGCCTGAAGGTCGTGTCCGAGAACGGCTGGTTCGCCGCGCGCCCGAGCGGCACCGAGAACATCTACAAGCTGTATGCCGAGAGCTTCCGCGGGGCCGGGCATCTCCAGAGCATCGTCACCGAGGCCCAAGCCTTGGTGAGCGACGCACTGGCCTGACCGTCCTATCGACTGGTTTCAAATTGAAGGCCAAGACAAAAGCCTGAGATATCCGTTCTGGACATATTTTCGACATCCGTGCCGCCAACGACCCCGAACGGGTCGACCCGGATCTCGAACGCCGGCCCCGCGTCGCCCGCGTCTTCCCCAACGAGTCCTCGTTTCTCCGCCTCGTCTCCGTCCCTCCTCACAGACCTCTGAGGTTGAGGTTGCTTCGGACCTTGCAACGAACTTCTGGGCCTCTCGTCCGCTCCCCGCCAAAGCGGCAGCTCCGCTCTGCTTCGCCGCGCGCACTCCAAGACGCTGGCGCGACCTCGCCGGCCCAC
>CAIWVP010000142.1 GCA_903916195.1 uncultured Verrucomicrobiota bacterium
CTGAGCGGGTCGTGGTCGTCGTGACGCTGCCGGAGAGCGCGATCCGGACTGGCCGGCAGACCTAGCGGGAGGGCGAATCGGACAGCCGTAGCGCAGGTTTGTAACCTGCTGTATCGCCGAGTTGCACTCGGCAGGGCTGCGCCGATCTCACCCGTCCACTTGCCACAGCGCCTGCGGATTCCAAATCCGCGATACAGCGGAGTGCAACTCTGCGCTACATCCGCCACGGTGCCCGCCACTTCCGATCGCAGGCCGTCCCAGAGCATGGCTCCCGCGCTCAGCTCGCGAAGATCTGGTCCATCTCGCGGCTCAGTTTCTTCAGGCCTTCGAGGCTGCCACCACCGCCTTGTTCGGCGATGCCCCAGCCGTCGTAACCGATGTCGTCGAGCGCCTTCATCACCGCCGGCCAGTTGTTGTCGCCCTTGAGGAACTCCGCGTCGAACCCGGCCCACCTGCCCTGCTTGTCCGACTTGGCTCGGCTGTATTCCTTGATGTGCAAGGTCTGGATGCGGTGACCAAGGATGCGCACCCATTGCTCCGGCCACGCGTAGTGGATGATGTTGCCGACATCGAAATGCCAGCGGACGAAGGGCGAACCGAAGTCGTCGATGTAGCGCGCCGCCTCGATCGGGCCGAGCAGGAAGCTGTTCCAGACGTTCTCGATGCTGATCTTGACGCCGAGTTCCTGGGCGAGCGGGATGGCCTTGCGGATCTCGGCCTGGGAGCGCACGTAGGCGTCGGCATAGGACACCTTCTCGTTGACGACGGCCGGCACCAGCAGGACCGACGGCGCGCCGTAGCTCTTCGCGTCGCGGAGCGACTGCTTGAGACCTTGGAGCCCGACCTTGCGGACCTCGGGATTCGGATCGGAGAGCGGTTTCGCCCAATGCGTGTGGCAGCACACGCTGCCGGCTTTGAGCCCGGTGGCGTCGAGTGCGCGACGCATCTCGTCCACGTCCATCCCGCCCATCGGTTCGACGCCCTCGAAACCGGCCTCCTTGACGGCTTTCGCCTTGTCCATCACGGAGCCGGGCGCACCGATCGTCCCCCACATGATGCCCTTGCGGATCCGGCGCCGGCCCGGCTTCGCGAGCGAGACCGGCAGCGGGGACACGGGCGCCGAGGTGACGCAACCGGTGGACAGAGGGGCGATGGCGGCGATGGCGCCGGCGGAGACGGAGAGTTGGAGGAAGGAGCGGCGGTCCATGAGCAAAGACGGGTGGAAGGGGGTGGAAAGAAGAACGCCGCGCCGAGATCGGCGCGGCGCGAGAAACGGGTTCAGACCAGCTTGTAGCGGCCCGGCACGGGCAACGGCATGATGGGGAGCTTCATGTCCCAGCTGATCTCGGCCTCGGGATGGAGGTTCTCCTGCGACATGAGCACCTGTTCCCAGGTCACTTCCTGGCCCGTGTAGGCCGCCATGCGACCCATGATCCCTTGCAGCGTGCTCGACGCGAGCCAATCGCCGTCGAAGCGGTACTTCCCGCCGCGGATGCTGGCGAAGAGCTCCTCGTGCTCGATGACGTACATGTCCCTCGATTTGTCGCCCTGATACTTCCAGTTCTTCTCGCCGCGGATGACCGGGACGCCCCAGCCGCTGGTGGCGTGGCCTTTCGAGCCGATGATGGCGTCGCTGTTGTCGTTGTGGCAGCCGTTGATCTGGCGCTGGGCGATGGTGGCGCGGACGCCGTTGGCATACTCATAGACCACCGTCATGTGGTCATAGATGTTGCCTTCGTTGTTCGGGACCATGCGGCCGCCGGTGGCGGTGCACTTGATGGGCGGCACGTCCTTCATCGTCCAGGCGAGCTTGTCCACGGTGTGGATGCACTGCTCGACGTAGCCGTCGCCGGCGAGCCACGAGAAGTTCATCCAGTTGCGGAGCTGCCACTCCAGGTCGCTCATGCCCGGCTTGCGGGCATTGACGCCGGGCATCGGCTTCACCGGACCGGTCAGGTAGGTGCCATAGACGTGCTTCACGTCGCCGATCGCGCCGTCGTGGATCTGCTCGTACACCGCCCGGCGGGGAAGGTCGCTGCGCCAGCAGAAGCCGCAGACGAAGTTCAGCTTCTTTTCCTTGGCGAGCTTCACCGATTCCATCACGTGGCGGATACCGACGGCGTCGGTCGCGACGGGTTTCTCGCAGAAGATGTGCTTGCCCTTCTCCACGGCGTAGCGGAGGTGCGTGGGACGGAACCCAGGAGGCGTCGCGAGGAGCACGACGTCGACGGAATCGATGACCTTCTTGTAGGCGTCGAGACCGGTGAAAGTGGTGTCGGGCGTGACCGCGATGCGCGCGCCGAACTGCTCCTTGAGGTTGCGCAGCGAGCCCTCGGCCTGCTCCGGGAAGGCGTCGCCCACGGCGGTGAGCACGCAGTTCTTGTCCGCCGTCAGGGCGTTGCCGGCGGCACCGGTGCCACGGCCGCCACAGCCGACGAGGCCGATCTTCAAGGTGTCGCCGTTCGCGGCGAACGCGGATTGGCGGAGGATGATCCCCGGTGCCGCCAAGGCGAACGCCGCGGCGGTGGTCGAGGTGCGGAGGAAGTCGCGGCGCGACGAGATGACGGGCTCGGTGGGATTCATAAGCGGTGG
Source organism: uncultured Verrucomicrobiota bacterium (assembly GCA_903916195.1). Lineage (GTDB taxonomy): Bacteria > Verrucomicrobiota > Verrucomicrobiia > Limisphaerales > UBA9464 > CAIVQB01. The sequence goes on from CAIWVP010000142.1 coordinate 2,593, forward strand.
ATCGGACGGAGGAGAACGTCCACGATTCATCCGGATCCGGTCAAGCCGCCAACCGGGCGAAACGGGCCGTTCGGCGATCCGAAGCGGCGGACACTTGGCGTGCGGTTGCTTGCCGGAGCGTGGCTGGTTCCCTTGGCACCCGGCTTTAGCCGGGTGTCACGTGGAAGCCCCCCCGACGAACCGTTTCAACGGTTTCCCGTTCCGCCGGCACGCCAGCCGTTGAAACGGCTACCCTCCTCACCGCAGCGCTCACCGGGCTGAAGCCCGGTGTCAAGGCACCCGCCAAAAACCAAGCTCCGCCGGTTGTCCGCCGCTTCCGACCGCCCTACCCCGCACCGGACTGCGATCGGCAGGATGCCCCGCTCACTTCGCACCGGGCTGGAGCCGGCCTTCGTCGATGTCGATGTACTCGAACATCGTCTGCACCGTCCCCGGCGGCAGGCCGATCTCCGCGAGGCGTTCGTTGAGACGCTGCGTCCCGGCGTCGCGCCAACCGCGCTTCATCATGAACGCGTTCCAGACCTCGATCTCGTCGTCGCCCGGCTTGCGGCCGTTTGCGAAGGCCCATCCGAGCACCTGCTCGTCGGTGCCGTCCTTGAGCGTCTCCACCTCGATCGCCGCGTAGTCGATGCCGAGAAAGGCGCAGCAGCGGGCGTCGAAGCTGTTCTTCACCGCGGCCCCGCGCATCGGCTGCCATCCCTCGGGCAGCTGGCCCGCGGAGGCCAGACGGATCTTGTCGAGCATGCGCCCGAAGTAGACGAGGCCGCCCACGACGGCGGAAGGGCTGCGCAGCCCGGGGATGAGCGTCGGATAGGATTGAGCCATGCCCGAGTGGAGCAACTCCGACCCGCCGCCGCAAGCAGGCCCGAGCGACGGGCACGCCACGGGCGCAACTCAGTTTTTTGCAGCCGATCCCTCCACCAAGAACATCGCGGAGCGATGTCAGCCATTAGCCGGGGGGCGAGGAGCGCAGCGACGACACCCCGGGATACCGTGGGCCAGCGCCACGACCCCGGCAGGGGTCGCAGATACGCCAACCGGTTCGTGGTCTGGCACCCTTTGCAGGGTGCTTGTCCTTTCGCCTGTCACCGGGGGTGTCGCTGGCGCTCAACCCCCGGCTAATGGCTGGCAAGCCTCCGGCTTGCAAAATTGACGCCACCTCCTTGCAAGAAACCGGTTTGCGCCCGCACGCCCCAGAGTGGCGCAGATCCGCGATACAGAGCGCACCTCTGCGCCATGACCGCAGCACTCGCGCCCTGCTTCGTCCACATCTGTGAACTTTCCATTTTACTGTCACAGTGTCCTATGTCACTTGTCTCCACGTCCCCACCATGTTCGTCCAACTCAACTTCCGATCCGGCGTGCCGGTCTATCTGCAGGTCGCGCAGCAGGTGAAGGCCGCCGCCGCCAGCGGCGCCCTGCGGCCCGGCGACGCGCTGCCGTCGGTCCGGGCCCTCGCCGAGGAGCTGCGCATCAACCGCAACACCGCCGCCAAGGCCTACGCCGAGCTGGAGTCGGAGGGCGTGCTGGAGCTGCGGCAGGGCAGCGGCTGCTTTCTCAAGGCCAACGGCGCGTCGCCGTTGCGCCGCGCGGTCCGCTCCGAGCGGCTCGGTGCGGAGCTGGACGCGGTGATCGTGCAGGCGCACCACCTCCAGATCGGTGACGACGACCTGCGCGCGCTGCTCGACGAGCGGTTGGCCGATTTCCGCGGACGCCAGCGCCAGCGCGGCCAGAGCTGACCTTCTCACCCACCTGGATCTTCCACGTCCACGAACAGCACCCCGGTCCGTCCGAACGCACCCCTCCTATGAAACGTATCCTGCTCGTCGCCGGCGTCGCCGGCGTGCCCGTCGCTCTCGGCTTCATCATGCCCGCGGTCGCGTGGTGGCGACAGAGCGGCTTCGACGGCGTGCGCGTCGCGCTTCCGCTGCTCCTCGGTGTCGTGCTCGTGCTCGTGCTCGGCGCGACGACGGCGTTGGCCAAAGGAGCGAACCGGTCGCAGGTCTGATCCCGCGGAACTTCCCACCTCTCACCCCCTCTCGCCATGAACACCCCCGCCATCGAAGTCCGGCAACTCGTCCATCGCTACGGCCGCGCCGAGGCGCTGCAAGGTCTCGACCTCACCGTCGAGCCCGGCCAGTGCTACGGCTTCTTCGGCCGCAACGGCGCCGGCAAGACCACGACCATCAAATGCCTGCTCAACCTGCTCCGGCCGCACAGCGGATCGGTGCGGGTGTTCGGCATGGATCCACGCACCCGCGAGGCCGAGGTGAAGACCCGGCTCGCCTACGTCCCGGACTTCGTCGCCTTCTATCCGTGGATGAGCGTGCGCGAGGCGCTGGATTACCAGGCCAGCTTCCGCGGGCATTGGAACCGCGATGTCGAAGGCTCGTTGCTCCGGCAATTCCAGCTCGATCCCGCCGCGCCGACCTCGGGCCTCAGCAAAGGCCAGCGCACGCAGCTGGCGCTCATCGGCGCCATCGCGGCCGAGCCGGAGCTGCTGGTGCTCGACGAACCCACCTCCGGGCTCGACCCGCTGGTGCGGCGCGAGTTCATCCAGACGGTCATCGGCGCCTACCAAGATGCCGCGCCGGGCAAGCGGACGGTCTTCGTCTCCACCCACCTCATCACCGAGTTCGAGGGGTTGATCGACCGGTTCACCGTGCTGGACCAAGGCAAGGCCGTGCTCACCGCCGACGCGGACGAGGCGCGCGCGAAGTTCCGACGCCTGCGGGCCCGCTTCGAGGGCGATGCGCCTGCGGAATCCGAGTTCAAGGCGGCAAAATCGGTGAAGCGCGACGGACGCTCGGTGGAGCTCATCGTCAACGGCAACGGCGACGAACTGATGGCGCAGCTGCGCGCGATGAAACCGACCGAGGTCACGACCGAGTCGTTGACGCTCGAAGAGATCTTCATGGCCACGGTGCGATGAGGCACGGACTTCCCTGCGCCTGACCAGAACCTGGGTACCTGAACCGCCCCGTCGAGGAACGCCTATGACCTTCAACCTTCCCACCTACCGGAACAGCTTCCACCTCGGTTGGCTGCTGCTGCTTCTGCCGCCCTTGGCCGCCCTTTACCCGGCTTGGCCGGATGACAGCACACGAGATTTCAAGACGGTTCTCCTGAGGCTGGTTTTGGCCGCGGTCGCGGTCGGGCCGTTGCTCTGGCTGCGTTCGGTCCCGGTCGCGGGCCGTTCGCAGCGGTTGTTGAAGGAGCTGCGCACGCTCCTCCCCGGTTGCCTCATCGCGCTGGTCGTGCCCGGGTTGCTGGTGCTGGGCGAGGGTCGGGAGAGCGTTCGCGAGATCGCTGAGTGGGCGGTGCTGGCTTTCGGGTTCGGCTGCCTGTTGATGGGGGCATCCGCGTTCGGCAGCGAGTTCGAGCAGCGCACCCTCGCCGGATTGCTCGGGCAGCCGCTGCCGCGGGGCATCTTATACTTGGAGAAGCTGGGCACGCTCGGGCTGCTCCTGGCGTTCGCGACCGTGAATCTGGTGCTCACCCTGTGGCTGACCCCGGGGCTGCAATTCTATTTGAGCCATGCGGCCACGGTGCTGGTGCTGCTGATCCCCGTGTTCGCCTTCTGCTCCGGGCCGCTCTTCAGCCTGCTGAGCCGCAGCACGCTGGCCGGGATGATCTTCGCCCTCACGATACCGTTCGTCCTCACGCTCGGCACCGTGCTCGTCGTCCAGAAAGTGCTTTGGTTCTTCCCTCTCGGCCTGTCGTCCGAAGATGGGCTGCCGTGGCTGCTCTGGATCGGCACCCCGGTCTACCTGCTGGCCACCGCGACGTGGGGATGGCGGAGGTTCCGGTCTCTGGAGGTCCGGGATGGCGGTGCCGGTGGCCGGTCGAACACCGGGTTGCATCCCCTGAGCCTGCCGGTAGACCGGTTGCTCGCGGCGTGCTTGTCCGGGACCAGCGGCGGGGCACAGCTGATCCGCAAGGAGCTGCGCTTGCATGTCGTGCCATGGCTGGTCGCGGGGATCACGGTGGGGCTGTGGATCCTGCTACTGGTGCTGCGCCTCAGCGTGACTGAAGGAGACCTCGCCAAGGCGCTCAACGAGTTCTCCACCATCGCCGGCATCGCGGGGCTGCTGGGCATGGTCATCTTGGTGAGCGCAGGAGCCGCGTGCGTGGCGGAAGAGCGCGAGCTGGGGACGCTGGAGTGGCAATTGACGCAGCCGGTCCCGCTCCGCCGCCAATGGCTGACCAAAGTCGCCGTGGCCGCGGTGTTGGCGCTCGGGCTCGGCGTGCTGCTGCCCGCCACGCTCGTCTGGGCGAGCTTCGATTCGGGGCAGCTGCACACGGTTTTCGGCGACCTGCCCATCGTCGTCGTGGCCGCTTACGCCGGGTTTTTCCTGATGGTCTTCGCGACCAGCCTCTATGCGTCGTCCATCGCGCGGAACACGATGATGGCCGTCGCGACCGCGGCGGGTATCGGGATGGGCCTCGTGGCAGTGTACGGCCTGATCGGGTGGGCCAGCCGGGCGCCATTGGAGTGGGCCCTGTCGCCCAAGGATGTGCCTGCGCCGGCCTGGGCTCCGTCGCAGGCGCTGGTGGAGGTAATCTGCGCCGGGCTCATCGCGGTGACGGTCGTGCTCTTCGTCGCGACGCTGCTCTGGCTGGGCGGGCGGAACTACCGCCGATTGGTCGTGCCGGCGCGGGATGTCTCACGACAACTGGCCGGCGTGGCATCGGGGCTGGTGGTGGTTCTGGTTGTCTTCGGAGCGATCATGGCCCAACTCGCGACCTTGAGTTATCAGGCCGATCAGTTCGGGCCACACCGCGCACAACGGGCCCAAGCAATCCGCGACATCCGGACCATGATGGCTTCGGGACGGCTCACTCCGGCGATCTATCAGCGGTTCGGCGCAGCGACGAACGTAATACCTGAAGTTCTCCTTGAGAGGATCATCGCCAGGGAGGGGCGCGACGCCATCTATCGAATCGATCGCTTGCTCCGACCAGTGCCTGAAACCGTGGTGCTGAACCACCCAGAGTTGGACAGGATCAGGCGGAATCCCAACTTGGCCAGGCGCTACGGGCTGATCCCGCGCGGTGCGGCGACCGAGACCGGACCCCGGACCAACCTGCCCGACGCGAGCACGAATCCGCCCGTCTTCAAGATGGATCCCGCGTTGATGAAGCGCTACGGGCTCCAGCCGCGGCCGTCGCCCTGAAGCGAAGCGCAACCCCGTCCGAGCTTCCCTCCTCATGGTCCCGACCCTTGAGCACACCGTCCCGGTCGCCTTGTCGTCGATGCGATACCGGCGCGATCACCGCGCCTTCACCATGATCGAGCTGCTCGTGGTCATCGGCATCATCGCGATCCTGGTGGGCTTGCTCTTGCCGAGCTTGGCCTACGCGCGGTTCCGATCGCGGGTGACTTCTTGCGCCAACAACTTCCGGCAATGGGGCATCGCCGTGAACCTCTACGCCAACGAGGACCCGAAAGGCCGCTTGCCCGCCTATACGATGAAGGTGACGGATTTCGCCGGCTACGGGGACCTGCTGCCGTGGATGGTGGCGAGGGAGACGGGCACGAACCTCGGCCGTTTCGGCGTCACCGTCCCGCTTTGGTTCTGCCCCGCGCGACCGGGCGACCTCCAGCGGATCAAGGACAACATGGCCGGCTTCCGACCAGGTTGGACCCTGGGTTCGTTGGAGGACCTGACCGAGTATTGGGCGTGGGAGGTGGGCAAGGACCGGAAGGGCAACCCGCGGAGCTTCGCGGTCATCGAGTACAACTGGTTCATCCCGCGTCCGCTCGAAGGGACCTCGGCGCGGTATCCGGACCCGGCGGTGGTGCGCAGCCGCATCCCGGACGGCTGGCCGAGCCGGCTCGAGGACCCGTCGGGCGCGGTCCAGCCGATCTTGACCGATGCCATCGGTGGCGGTTGGAACGAGGCCAAGACCGAGGTCGGGAGCTTCTTCCACGGGCACGAGTTCCCGTGGTTGTTTCCCCGGGACATCAACGCGTTGTTCGTCGACGGCCACGTCGAGACGCGGGCCAAGAAGCAGTTGCGGTGGCAGATCGCGGTGGCCGGCAGCCGGGACTTGGTGATCCCGTACTGATCGCTCCGGCAAGGTCCGGGCCAGGACGATCAAGCAAAGCCACGCGTTCGCGGATGCTTTTCCGCGACGCCTAGGCATGCCGGCGAGGCCGCTGGTCTTCGGCACTGGAATCGCTAGGCTGGGCAGGTCCATCCGATGATCTCCTTCACCCGCATCGTCCGGTCCCTCGCATCCGTTTCCGCGTTGGTCGCGATGCTGGCCATGCCCGCATCCGCCGACGAGAACCTCGCGCTCGGCAAGCCCGCGGTCTCGTCGGGACCGAACTGGGGCACGTTCCAGCCAGCCGCCATCACCGACGGCGACGCGACGACCTTCACCCATCCGGCCGACGCGGCGGGGACGCTCGGTTTCTACTACGAGGTGGATCTCGGGCGGTCCTATCGGCTCGACCGCATCGTGCTGCGCAACCGCGGCGACGGCTGTTGCACCGAGCGCCTGAGCGACTACCGGGTGGAAGTGTACGCGGACAGCGGCGGCGACACCGGCGCGCTCAACTGGAGCGCCGAGGTGCATGCCGACGGCTCGAACTCCGGGGTCAACGGCGTCGACACCATCAAGGCCGACGCGGCGCCGGCGGGGACCTTCGCCGGGCGTTTCGTCCGCGTCGTCAACGGCAGCGGCGCGGCCTACAGCCCGCAGGTCGCCGAGCTCGAGGTCTACGGCGGCGCGGCGCCGGCGACCCTCCGTTTCGCGCCGGACAAGGACGTCATCGATCCCGGCCAAGGCACCACGTTGCGATGGGAGACCGTCAACGCCACCAGCGCGGCGGTCTCGCCCGGTATCGGCCCGGTGGCAGTCACGGGCACAGGCGGATCCGTCTCGGTGAAACCTGCTGTCACGACGACCTACACCTTCACCGCGTCGAACGAGAACGGCAGCGTCAGCGCCACGGCCACCATCGGCGTCGGCGTGGTGGTCGCGCCGCCGCGCATCAACGAGTTCCTCGCCGACAACTCCTCCGGCTTGAAGGACGAGGACGGCGATCCGTCCGACTGGATCGAGCTGGGGAACCCGGGCGTCTTCGGGCTCGACGCGGGCGGTCGTTATCTGACCGACGACCCGACCGACCTGCGGAAGTGGCTCTTGCCCGCGGTGCGGATCCCGGGCGGCGGCTCGTTGCTGGTCTTCGCCTCGGGCAAGGACCGCCGCGATCCGCGCGCCCAGCTGCACACGAACTTCAAGCTCGGCGCCGCCGGCGATTATCTCGCGCTCGTGGACCGCGACGGGAAGACCGTGCTCCAGCAGTTCCCGGCGGATTTCCCGGCGACGAAGACGTTCCCCAAGCAGTTCCCCGACATCAGCTACGGCATCGGACCGGACGGCGCGACCGGGTTCTTCCGTCCGCCGAGCCCCGGCGCGACCAACGGCCCGTCGTTCGCCGGGTTCGTGGCCGACACGAAGTCCGGCCACGACCGGGGCTTCTACGACACCAACATCATGGTGGAGATCACCACCGCGACGCCCGGCGCGACCATCCGGTACACCACCGACCGCACCGCGCCGACCGCGACCAAGGGGCTCGTCTATTCCGGTCCGATCCCGGTCACGACGACCACGGTGCTGCGCGCGGCCGCGTTCAAGGACGGCTTCGCGCCGACCGAGGTGGACACCCACACCTACCTCTTCCCCACCCACGTCATCGACTCGACGGTGATGCGGAAGTCCATCACGACGAACGCGCTCTACCGGCCGCAGATGCGCGACGCGCTGCTCGACCTGCCGAGCGTCTCGCTCTCCACCACGTCGCTGATCAACGGCACCGCGGAGGTGAAGACCTCGTTCGAATACATCCGGCCCGACGGCGTGAAAGGCGTCCAATCCGACTGCGGGGTGCGGCTCTACGGCGGTGCCTACACGGATTTCGCGAAGAAGAGCTTCCGCCTCTATTTCCGCAGCGAGTTCGGACCCTCGAAGCTGAAGTACCCGATCTTCGCCGGCCACGAGCACGGTCTGGCCGCGGTCGAGGAGTTCGATCAACTGGAACTGAGGAGCTGCTCCCACGACATGGAGATGCGGGGCTTCTACATGTCGAACATCTGCACCGACGACACGCTGCTGGAGATGGGCCAACTGAATCCGCACGGCCGCTTCGTCCACCTCTATCTCAACGGCACCTACTGGGGCCTGTACCATCTCCGCGAGCGTTGGGGCGCTTCGATGCACCAGCGTTACCTCGGCGGATCGGTCACCAACTACGAATCCATCAACGGCAACCTGAACGTCGGCGGCTGGAGCGACGGCACGGTCTACGACGGCGACGGATCGGTCTGGAAGCGCGTCAAGGCCCTGCGCGGCGATTACCAGGCGGTGAAGCCGTGGCTCGATGTCGCCCAGTACACCGACTACATGGTCATGTTCCTGTTCGGTGGCAGCGAGGACGAGTACCGCTGCGTCGGCCCGAACGTCCCCGGTAGCGGCTTGAAGTTCTACCTCAACGACGCCGACGGCTGGTTCTGCGTGCCGAACTACTGCGCCGCCGGCGACCGCACCGCCCGCAGTTCGCCGGGCAAGCAGTCCGGCGACGGCCCCGGCAGCATCTTCTCGATGCTCTTCAAGCAAGGCGACCCCGACCACCGCATCCTGCTCGCCGACCGCATCCAACGGGCGTTCTCCAACGACGGCGCGCTCACGCCCGCCCGCACCGCGGCGCGGCTCACCAACCGCACCGAGCAGATCCGCCGCGCCTTCCTCGCCGAATCGGCACGCTGGAACTACCTCACGCCCGCCGCATGGGCGACGCGCCGGGATTCGGTGCTGAACACCTGGCTGCCCCGGCGCACCTCCGAGGCGCTCGCGCAGTTCCGTTCCGCCGGATTCTATCCATCGCTCGGCGCGCCGCTGCTCAACCAGCAGGGCGGCGTCGTGACCAACGGGTTCCCGGTCCGCTTCCCCGGTCCGCCGGGCGCCACGATCTGGTACACGCTCGACGGCACCGATCCGCGCCTGCCCGGCGGCGCCGTCTCGCCGGCAGCGCGCAGCTACAACCCCGGCGGCAGCTCCGAGGTGCCCGTGCCCGCCGGATCGCGCTGGCGCTGGTCGACCGATGCCGCCGGCCTCAGCGCGAGCGAGGTCGTGGAAGGCAACGCCGCGTGGTCGGCCACGGATTGGAAACATCCCGCGTTCGACGACGGCGCGTGGAAGGAAGGCCCCGCGCAGCTCGGCTATGGCGAGGGCGACGAGGCCACGGTCATCCCGTCCGGCCCGGTGAACGACAAATGGGTGTCCTCATATTTCCGCCATCCGTTCACCCTCAAGGACACCACCGGGGTCACCGTGCTGCTGCTGCGGCTCAAGCGCGACGACGGTGCGATCGTCTATATCAACGGCCACGAAGCCGCCCGCATGTCCATCCGCGCCGGGACCGTCACCGCCACGACCCCGGGCGACAACGCCGCGGACGACGGCCAATCCTTCAACGAGCTGCCGATCGACCCCGCGCTGCTCCGCGCCGGCACGAACATCGTCGCCGTCGAGATCCACCAGGCGTCGCCCACGACGTCGGATGCCAGCTTCGACCTCGAGCTCGCGGTCACGCGCTCCGGCGCGGCGGGCGGGGCGTTGCCGACCATCGCGAAGAACACGGTGATCAAGAGCCGCGCCAAGAACGCGACCCAGTGGTCCGCCATCAACGAGGCCTTCTTCCAGGTCGGGCCGGATGCCCTCGCGCCCGGCGACGTCGTCGTGTCCGGGCTCGATTTCAACCCGCCCGGCGACGACGGCAGCGAGCACCTCGTGCTGGCCAACCTGTCGGACCACGCGGTCGATCTCCGCGGCGCGCGGTTCACAGACGGCATCCGGTTCGTGTTCCCCTCGCAGCACCCCACGCTGCTCGCGCCCGGCCAGCGCCTCGTGCTGGTGAACGACCTCTTCCATTTCCAGCAGAGCCACGGCATCGACATCCCGGTCGGCGGCATCTTCACCGGCGCCCTGTCCAACGGCGGCGAGCGCATCACCTTCGCCGACGCGGCCAGCAACGTGGTCAGCAGCTTCCGTTACGACGGCGCGCGACCGTGGCCGACCGGTGCCGACGGCGGCGGCTACTCGCTGGTGCTCGCGCACCCGCAGCTCGGCCTCGACGATCCGGCGGCCTGGCGCACCAGCGCCACGACCAACGGCGTCCCGGGCATCTCCGAAGCGACCGCCTTCGCCGGCGACGCGACCGCCGACGCCGATGGCGACGGCCTCCCTGCCCTGCTCGAATACGCCCTCGGCACGAGCGACACCGACGCCCGGTCCGGTCCCGGCGCGATGACCTCGGTCTTCACGCCCGGCACCGGCTTCTCCCTGACGACCCCGCGCAACCTCCGCGCCGACGACATCACGCTCCGCGCCGAGTACTCGACCGACCTGGGAACGTGGAAGCCGGCGTCCTTGGGCGGGACGCGGCCCGCCGGACCCGGCCTCGCGACCGAGACCTGGGAGGTCGTCGACTCGGGCCAAAGCGCGATGTTCCTCCGCCTCCGCGTGACGCGGCCGTGAGGAGACAAGGCCAAAGGGACACGATATCCAGGATCGGCGCGGAGCCTCCGCGAGCCAAGGTCATCGACGCGGGTCGTCCGCGGTTCCCGGTTGGCGGTCCGGCTTTGCCTCAAAGTCCACCCCCGATCGGGGCCGTCCGGTCCATCCGGTCCCGCAAAACTCCTCGCGACATCGCTGCCCGGTTTCGCCGAACCTCCGGCCCATCGTGGACCACGACGTCATCGTCATCGGAGGAGGAGCCGCAGGCCTGTTCTGCGCGCGCACCGCAGGGCAGCTCGGCAAACGTGCCCTGCTGCTCGAGCACAACGCGCGCTGCGGAAACAAGATCCTCATCTCGGGCGGCGGCCGCTGCAACTTCACCAACCTCGGCGCCACCGCGGCCAACTACGTCACCAGCGGCAGCCCGCATTTCATGAAGTCCGCCCTGGCGCGCTTCACGCCCCAGGATTTCCTCGCCCTCGTCGAGCGCCACGGCATCGCTTGGCACGAGAAGAAGCTCGGCCAGCTCTTCTGCGACCAGAGCTCCAAGCAGATCCTCCAACTGCTCGAGGACGAGTGCGCCGATGCCGGTGTCGACGTGCGGGTGGACTGCAAGGTCGCTCGGAGAGTGGAGAGTGGAGAGTGGATGGTGGATAGGATCGGCGACGCTGCTCATCCATCCACTATCCACTACCAACTATCCACCAGCACCGGCACCTTCACCGCGCCGTCGCTGGTCATCGCCACCGGAGCGCTGTCCTTTCCCAAGCTGGGCGCCACGCCCTTCGGCTACGAGATCGCCGACCAGTTCAGCGTGAAGCGGATCACGCCGCGGCCCGGCCTGGTGCCGTTCACCTGGGGACCGTCCGAACGCGAGCGCTTCGTCGACCTCAGCGGACTGTCGCTGGATTGCGTCGCCAACGCGGGGCCGGATGCGCCGAGCTTCCGCGAGAACCTGCTCTTCACCCACCGAGGGCTGAGCGGACCGGCCATCCTGCAGATCTCCAGCCACTGGCACGCCGGCGAGACCATCCGGCTGGACGTGCTGCCCGGCGTCTCCGCGCTCGACCTCTTCGCCGCGCACAAGACCGGCGGACGCGAGGTGAAGACGGCGCTGCGCTCGGTGCTTCCCGAGCGCTTCGTGCAGGCCTGGCTGGCGCAGCACGCGCCGTCGCGCCCCATCGCCCAGTTGCCGCAGCGCGAGCTGGAGACCTTGGCGCGGTCGCTGAACGCGTGGGAGATCCGTCCCGCCGGCGATGAAGGCTATCCCAAGGCCGAGGTGACCGTCGGCGGCGTGGACACCGGCGAGCTCTCGTCGAAGACGATGGAGTGCCGCGCCGTGCCCGGCCTGTATTTCATCGGCGAAGTGGTGGACGTGACCGGTTGGCTCGGCGGCTACAATTTCCAATGGGCCTGGGCCAGCGGCCACGCCGCCGGGGAAGCGGTGTGAGCCCCGCCGCCGCCGCGCGGACGGGACGAGATTTGCATGGCGTCCTTCGCGGGAAGAGATCTCTCATCGCGGAGCCACCACACATCCAACGCCCCCCCAGACCCTCATGCAACTCGCAACCCAGCTCGCGCTGTTCCTCGACAACCGGCCCGGCACGCTCGCCCGGGTCTGCGACGCGCTCGCCGAGGCGAAGGTCAACATCCACGCCTTCTCCACCAACGACACGGTCGACCACACGGTGATCCGCATGGTCGTGAGCGATCCGGCCAAGGCCACCGCCGTCTTCGAAGAGCGCAACGCGCTGGTCGTCGAGAGCGAGGTCCTCATGGTGCCGGGCGACAACAAGCCCGGATCGCTCGCCGCCATCGCGCGCAAGCTCGGCGAGGCGAAGATCAACATCGAGTACGCCTATTGCGCCACCAATCCCGGCGCCAAGAACGGCCTGCTCATCCTCCGCGCCAGCGACTGCAAGAAGGCGCTGAAGGTGCTGAACACCTGAGGCGCTCTGGAAAGGATCCCGGCGACCGCCCCGAAGAACCCTCCCGGATCGGCACCGGGCGCAGCGGCGTGCGGCCGCCCCGATACGAGGTTGCCGTCCCGCGGCCGCTGCCTTCTCATCCCGGCGCATGTCCGATCCCAACCCCGGCCCCGCTCCCGCTCCTCGCCGTCTCCGGTGGTGGCCGGCATGGCTGGTCCTCGCGGCGGCGGTCGTCGCCATCACCGTCGTCCGCTTCCGCGACGACCTGACCTTCCAGCAGCGCAACCTCACCACCGGCGCCTTCCTGCTCGGCACGGTCGCGCTGTTGTTCCTGTGGTGGACGATCCTGTCGCGGGCCCGCTGGCGGCTCCGGCTCGGCGTGACCCTGGCCGTGCTCGCGACCCTCGGGCTCGGCTCGGCGCTCTTCCGCATCCGCGGCGTCAGCGGTGACCTCGTGCCCATCCTCGCGCCGCGTTGGGCCAAGCCGGGCCGGGTCGTCCCGGATGCGGCCGCAACCCGCCCGGCACCTTCGGCGGCGGCTCCCGCCGTCGCATCCGCTCCGGGACGCGCGGATTTCCCTCAGTTCCTCGGACCGGACCGCAACGCGGTGCTGGCCGGACCGGCCTTGGCCGCCGATTGGACGGCGCATCCGCCGCAGGTGCTCTGGCGGCATCCGGTGGGCACCGGATGGTCCGGCTTCGTGGTCGTGGGCGACCGCGCGCTCACGCAGGAGCAGGACGGCCCGCAAGAGCTGGTCACCTGCTACGACGTCACGACGGGGCGCGCGATCTGGTCGCACGGCGACGCGGCGCACTATGACAACACCATCGGCGGCGAAGGCCCGCGCGCCACGCCCACCGTCGTCGGCGACCGCGTGTTCACGCTCGGTTCGACCGGGCGGCTGAACGCGCTCGACCTCGCCACCGGCAAGGTCGTCTGGACCCGCGACCTCATCGCCGAGGCCGGCTCGACGATGCCGGAATGGGGCTACGCCGGTTCGCCGCTCGTGCTCGACGGACGCGTCATCGTCAGCGCCGGCGGCAAGCAGGGGAAGTCGCTGCTCGCCTACCGCGCGGACACCGGCGCCCTGGTCTGGACCGCGGGCAACTCGGGATCCGGCTACGGCTCGCCCTTCGTCGCCACGCTCGCCGGACGCCGCCAGATCCTCGCCTTCAACCACCACCAGATCACCTCGCACGACGCAGCCGACGGCGCCGTCCTCTGGGAACATCCTTGGGGCGTCGGGTTCCCGCACGTGGCGGTGCCGGTCGTGACGGGTCCCGACCGCGTGGTCTTCTCCAGCGGCTACGGTGTCGGCAGCGAGCTGCTGCAGGTGTCGCCGAAAGCCGGGGGAGGCTTGTCCGTGGAGCGCTTGTGGCAGTCGAAGAAGCTCAAGGCGAAGTTCGCCAATCCGGTCGCCCGCGACGGCTTCCTCTACGGCCTCGACGACGGGATCTTCGCCTGCGTGGACCTCAAGGACGGCTCGCAACGCTGGAAGGAAGGCCGCTACGGCCACGGCCAAGGATTGCTGGTGCGCGACCTGTTCCTGCTGATGGCGGAGAACGGCGAGCTGGTGCTGATGCGTCCGACGCCCGAAGGCCCGGGGGAACTGGGGCGCTTCCGCGTGTTCTCGTCGAAGACCTGGAACCCGATCGCCCTCGCGGGCGACCTGCTGCTGGTCCGCAACGACCAAGAGGCCGCGTGCCTGCGGGTGGAATCGGCGAAGTGATGGCATCGCCCGGGACCGCACGACCGGCCACCTCCGGCCGGCGATGCTTCCTCGGCACGGGATTCCCTTCGCCACCGGCCTCGTCGGTTTCCTAACGTCGCGGCATGGATCTCCTGTCGTTTCGTGCCGTTCGCTGGGTGTCCGGCTTGGCGGGGCTGTTCTTCCTCGGCGGCTGCGTCCACGGGCCGGACCGACCGCGGATGCAGTCCGGTGAAACGGTCGTGTTCATCGGCGAGCAGCCGGCGTCGCTCGCATTCCTGCCGCTCCGTTCGCCGGCCCTGCGCGTCCGCAGCACCTATCTGCCCGGCAGCGACACCGTGACCTATGCCGAAGGCCGGGACTACCGGGTCGATCCTGTGGCCGGCACGTTGCGGCGCACGCCGGATTCGCGCCTCCCGGATTTCCGGACGAACCGCCTGTTTGGACAGGAGGAGTTCGACCACTCGAGATTCCCCGGCTTCGGCAACGGCGGCTTCTTTGCCTTCGTGGACTACGGCACCCGGGCGGCCGGGACCTGGCCGATGCAGACGTCGCAGGTCGCCCTGCTCCCGAAGACGCTGGCGAAACTGCGCGCCGGCGGCGACGTGAAGCTGGTCGCGTTCGGCGACAGCATCACCGCGGGCGGCGATGCCACGAGCCCGGCGCTCATCTTCTGGCAGCGCTGGGCCGACGAGTTGCGCGGCCGGTATCCGACAGCGCGCCTCACCGCGGTGAACGGCGCGACCGGTGGCGACACCACGGTGCAAGGGTTGCAACGGCTGCAGGCCAAGGTGCTGGATGAGCGGCCGGACCTCGTCCTCATCGGCTTCGGCATGAACGACCACAACCGCGGTGGCGTGCCCGTTCCACAGTTCGAGGCGAACCTCAAGGAGCTGGTCGCCCGCATCCGCGCCGCGACCGATGCCGAGGTGGTCCTGTTCTCCGCGTTCCCGCCGAACCCGCGCTGGAGATATGGCTCGCACCACATGGAGGACTACGCCGTCGCCACCGGACGCGCGGCCCACGACACCGGCTGCGCCTACGCGGACGTCTTCCGCAACTGGCAGACCATCGCCGCGCGCAAGAAGCCGGAGGACCTGCTCGGCAACGACATCAACCATCCGAACGATTTCGGGCATTGGATCTACTTCCGCGTGCTCAGCGCGTTGGGGCTGTGACCGGTCCCGCCTTCAGGCGGATGGCCTCCATGGGTGGCGCTGACCGCCACTCCGCCGCGCACCCGCATCACGCTCCGAGGTGGCACCCGCCGGGCGGGCGTGGCAGCCTGCGGGCGGCATGAACCGCATCCTCGTCCTCTACGATTCCCAGACCGGCAATGTCGCCCAGATGGCCCGCCTCGTCGCCGACGGCGCGGCGTCCGTCCCCGGCACCGAGGTGCGGGTGCGCTCCGTCGAGGAGGCCACGGCGGACGACGTGGCGTGGTGCGACGGCCTCGCGGTCGGCAGCCCGACCCACATGGGGATCCTCTCGTGGAAGATGAAGCGCTTCTGGGACGAGACGATGGGACCGAGCTGGATGCAGGTGGACGGCAAGATCGCCTGCGCCTTCAGCAGCGCGGGCGGCTGGGGCGGCGGCATGGAGCTGGCCTGCCAGTCGATACTCACCGTGCTGATGAACTTCGGCTTCCTCACCTTCGGCGTGACCGATTACGCGTCGAAGATGCTGACGCCGCACTACGGCGCGGTCGTGGCCAAGGAACCGCGCAGCGATGGCGACCAGGCCGTGTGCCGGTTGCTCGGACGCCGTTTGGCGGAGTGGACCGCGGTGTTCGTCCACGGCCGCAAGGAACTCCATCCCGCGCTGCGCGTCGCCGAGCGCACGCCGCCGGGCTGAACGGACGCGTTCAAGCGACCGGCGAATCCGCGACGAGGTCCGCCTCGAGCGCCGCGAAGAGCGCGGCGCCCAGCAGCGCGCACTGGTCGTTGAGGATCACCCGCACCGGGATCTGTCCGAGCAACGGGCGCATCCGGCCTTTGTCGAGAAAGGCCGCGAGGAACCGCGGCTCGCGCAGCTTCGCGATGAGCTTCGGGGCGATGCCGCCGCCGATGAGCACGCCGCGCGTGGCCTTCATCTTGAGCGCGAGGTTCCCGGCTTCGGCGCCGTAGAGCGAGACGAAGAGGTCGAGCGCCTGCATCGCGCGCGAGGACGTGCCGTCCAGACCCGCCGCGGCGATCGCGCCGGCCGAGATGCCGGCGGCGAGCTCCGCGGCCAGCGCGGGGGATTCCTCGCCACGACCGGTCGCGCGGAGGAACTCGAAGAGGTTCACCAGCCCCGGACCGGACAGCACGCGCTCGTAGCTCACATGGCCGAACTTGCCGCGCAGGTGCACGAGCAGCTCGATCTCGAGGTCGCTCTGCGGCGCGAAATCCACGTGCCCGCCCTCGCTGGCGAAAGGACGCAACCGCGCACCGTCGAAGTAGAACCCCGCCTGCCCGAGCCCCGTGCCGGCGGAGATGATCCCGGCATTGCCCTCGGGGTCGGTGGTGCCTTTCTGCAGCGTCTCGAAATCGGCATCGGGCAACGCCGCGGCGCCGTAGGCATTCGCCTCCAGGTCGTTGATGAGCGAGACCTGCGGGAGCCCGAGCAGCTCGGCCAGCGAGGCGGCGCGGATGTGCCACGGCAGGTTCGGCGTGACCACTTCGCCGCCGATGACCGGGCCGGCGATGCCGAAGCACGCGCCGCGGATCTTCGCCGGATGCGCCGCGAGGAACTTCGCCACGATGTCCTCGAGCCGGACGTGGCCGCGGCTCGGGTACTTCTCCACCGCGACCGGCCGGGGCCGGTCGTCGCGGATCTCGAACAGGCCGAACCGCGAACCGGTCCCGCCGATGTCACCAGCTAGAATCATGCGCCCGGAGTAAGACAGCGCCCGGGGCCGCGGCACAAGCGGCCGGTCGGGCTCCCTGCCCTGTCCTCCGTCCTTTCCCTCGATCGGCGCGGCAGGCCAACCGCGCTGCGTCCTCGGCAATTTCGGTGGAGCGTCGACGAGCCCGGGCGCTAGCCTGCTCCAGCGCCCGGGGCGCGACCCGTCACCCTATGGAAACGACCCCCCATCTCGGCACCCACCAGCCCGCCAACGGCCACGTCGCCACGTGGGTCCGCGACATGGCCGCCCTCACCGGGCCCGACAGCATCTTTTGGTGCGACGGCTCCGAGGCCGAGCGCGACCACCTCTACGCCGAGGCCGTCCGCACCGGCGTGCTGGTCAAGCTGGACCCGGAGAAGCTCCCGGGCTGCTACTACCACCGCTCCCATCCCGACGACGTCGCCCGCGTCGAGCAATGCACCTTCATCTGCACCGAGACCGAGGAGGAGGCCGGCCCGACCAACAACTGGTCCGAGCCGAAGGCGATGCGGGCCAAGCTGCTCGCCCTCGCCAAGGGCGCGATGCGGGGCCGCACGATGTACGTCGTGCCCTACCTCATGGGCCCCGCCGGTTCGCCGATGACCAAGGTCGGCTACGAGCTCACCGACTCGGTCTACGTGGTGCTCAACATGCGGATCATGGCCCGCATGGGCGACGTGGCGCGCCACGAGCTCGGCGACCGGGATGATTTCAACCGCGGCCTGCACTGCCTGCTGGACCTCGATCCAGCGCGGCGCTTCATCGCCCACTTCCCGCAACGGAACGAGATCATCTCCCTCGGTTCCGGCTATGGCGGCAACGTGCTCCTCGGCAAGAAGTGCCTCGCGCTGCGCATCGGCTCCTGGCTCGGGCGCAAGGAAGCTTGGCTCGCCGAGCACATGCTCATCCTCGGCGTCGAGTCGCCGACCGGCGAGAAGACCTTCGTCGCCGCCGCGTTCCCGAGCGCGTGCGGCAAGACGAACTTCGCCATGCTCGTCCCGCCCGCACGCTTCGCCGGCTGGAAGATCTGGACCGTCGGCGACGACATCGCCTGGATGAGACCCGGTCCCGACGGACGCCTCTGGGCCATCAACCCGGAGGCCGGCTACTTCGGTGTCGCGCCCGGGACCAACGCCAAGACCAACCCCAACGCGATGGTCACCCTGTCGCGCGACACCATCTTCACCAACGTCGCGCTCAAGCCCGACGGCACCGTCTGGTGGGAAGGCCACGACGACCCCGCCCCGGCCGAGTGCCTCGATTGGCAGGGGCGGCCTTGGACGCCCGCCTCCAAGGAGAAGGCCGCCCATCCGAACTCGCGCTTCACCGCGCCGATGCGCAACAACCCCGCGCTCGCGCCGGAAGCGGATTCGCCCGAAGGAGTGCCCATCAGCGCCATCATCTTCGGCGGACGCCGCGCCACCACGCTCCCGTTGGTGTGCGAGGCCTTCAACTGGGTCCACGGCGTCTATCTCGGCGCCACCATGGGCAGCGAGATGACCGCGGCCGCCGCGGGGACGGTCGGCCAGGTCCGCCGCGACCCGATGGCGATGCTGCCGTTCTGCGGCTACAACATGGGCCACTACTTCCGCCACTGGCTCAACATGCGGAAGCGCCTGAAGTATCCGCCCCGCGTCTTCCAGGTGAACTGGTTCCGGAAGGACGCCGCGGACAAGTTCCTCTGGCCCGGTTTCGGCGAGAACATGCGCGTGCTCAAGTGGATCGTGGACCGCTGCCACGGCCGGGTCGGCGCCCACGAGGCGCCGCTCGGCTGGCTGCCGCGCGTCCAAGACTTCGATTTCGAGGGGCTCTCCGGGTTCGGGCCCGAGCAGTTCGACCAGGTCCAAGGGATCGACCTCGAAGAATGGCGCCGCGAGGTCCTGTCGCAGGACGAGCTGTTCATGAAGATCTACAGCTACCTGCCCAAGGAGATGATCTTCCAGCGCGAGCTACTGGTGGCGCGGCTGTGATGCCGCTCGATGGGAGGGCCGGGCACCCCGGGCCTTCTGTTTGGAAGGGGACCCGTGGAAGTCGTCCCTCCCCAGCCGACGACGTGTCCGGTCGCTCATCTGCCATCGGCAGCGCACCGGACGCCGGACCGCGCGGGCGGGCCGTCCACATCCCACCACGGATCATAGGTCGGCACCGGCAAGAGCCGCCATGCGCCGGGCTTGAGGTCGCCCAGGGTGAAATCGCCGAAGCGGCTCCGGTGCAACCGGGTCACGTTCAACCCTTGGCTCTCGAACATCCGCTTCACCTGGTGGTAGCGGCCTTCGGTCAGCTCCAGCCGCGCCTCGCGCGGTCCGACGATCTCCAGCTTGGCGGGCAGGCAAGGCTTGTCGTCGTCCGGCAACAGAAGGGTGCCCTCGGCGAACAACGGGATGAGCTCGGGCCGCAGATCGCCGTCGACCGTGGCCTCGTAAAGCTTCGGCACCTTGTGCTTCGGCGAGGTCCATCGTTGCACGAGCTCGCCGACATCGGTGATGAGCAGCACGCCGGTCGTGTCCTTGTCGAGACGGCCGACGGTGGTGGCGGCCGGGTTGCGGCGGACCCAGCGGGGCGGCAACAGGTCGAACACGGTCGGCCCTTCACGGGTCTCGTGCGTGCAGACGTATCCGGCCGGTTTGTGGAAGAGCGCCAGCAATCCTCCGGGCGCGTCCAACGGCTCGCCTTCCACCAGCACCGAACCGAGCGGCACCTTGTCCGACGGGTCTTTCGCGACGACACCGTCCACCGTCACGTAGCCGTGCTTCAGCCAACCCCGCGCCTCGCGGCGGCTGCAGTAGCCGAAGTTGGCGAGGATCTGGTCGAGACGTCGGATGTTCTTGCTCACGAGAGGTGGAGCGTCGGCCCGCGCCCGCACCCGGCGCAACCCAAACCATCGGCGGAAGGCCCGCCGCGGGCGCGCAGCGACGGACGCCCCCTTCAGACCGGTGCCACCGAGGCCATCTCGCGGACGCGTTCCAGGATGACATCGGAGACATGCGGCTCGCCGCCGATGCTCGGCGAGTACCACACCCGCTTGCCGTGCTTGAGGCCGGGGTTCGGCCAGGTCGGCCGGCCGGACTTGAAGCGCGCCTGCACCTCCGCCTCCGGTTCGCCGAGCATCACCGGGATGTCCTCGTGGCTGTGCAGCCCGTCGCTGATGAAGAACGGCACCACCACGAGGTCGTCCGTCCGGGCCATCGCGTAGCAATCGCCGATGCGCGGGTCCTCCTCCATGAAGAGCGCGTGCGTCGCCGCATAGAGCCCGCGGCCGGCGATGAGCGCGACCTGGTGCTCGATGGCTTTGCGGGAGTTCTCGTTGTTGCCGGTGCCGTGGCCGGCGATGAAGAGCGTCGTCCGGTCCGGCCGCGGGCGGCTGCCGTCCAGCGCCGGATGCTGCTCCACCACGTCGCGGGCGCGGGCGAGGACCACCTCGGTCATGCTCGCGTGGGTACCGACCGGTCCGCAGTAGTGCAGCGTCTGCGCACCCCGCCGTTGGACACGCGGGAAACCCGTCTCGCCGTTCCTGCAGAAGCCGAGCTCGCGCGGGATGACCTGCTCGGTGAAGTAGCCTTCGCTGATGAACAGCGGCACGACGAAGACCCGCGGCGTGGTCGCGCCGCGCAAGACGCCGGCGAAGGTCGGATGCTCCTTCCAGAAGCACTCGACCACCTTTGCGAAGACGCCGCGGCGGCGAAGTTCATCGGCGTGCTGGAAGGTCGGCGCCGCCGAATCGGCGTTCAGCGTCGAACCATGGCCCGCGAGCACGAGCGTGGCGTCGGAGAGGTCGGTGTCCATCGGAGCGCAAAGGATGGTCCGGAACGGCGGCGATGCAAGGCGAGCCCGGAAGGAGGGTGTGATCGGAAGTGGCGGCCGCTCGTGGCGCAGGTTTGCAACCTGCTGTATCGCCGAGTTGCACTCGGCAGAGCGTCGGCAAGGCCCGACCACTTGCCCGCCACAGCGCCTGCGGATCCCAGATCCGCGATACAGCCGAGTGCACCTCGGCGCTACTTCCGCCGCCGTGCCCGCCACTTCTGATCGCACCCCAAGAGAGCAGGCACCGGGACCCGGATCAAGGGAACGAGGAAGAAGAGGAAGACCCGCTCTTCAAGACATCAACGCCGCCACCAGCTCTTGCCTTCGCGGGCCGGGGACCCGGCGGCGGCGGCCGGCTGGCCGGTGAGTTGCCGGATGAGCAGCTGGCTGCGCGCGGATTCGAGCGCCATGCGGAACTCGTCGTAGCTTCCGTGGCGTTCGGACGGGTTCTTCGCCATCGCCTTCGAGAGCGCCTCGCTGGTCGGCACCGAGATGTCGGGAACGGCGACGTGGGCCGGCGTCAGCGGCGTGTGGATCTGCGCCGCGACCACCTCGTCCACCGTGGCCGCCTCGAACGGCACATGTCCCACGAGCGCGTGGTAGAGCGTTCCGGCGAGCGAGTACATGTCGCTCAGGAAGCTCTCGCCGGTCTGCTGCACGCGTTCGGGCGCGATGTAGTACGGGGTGCCGAACACCGGGGCGTAGTTGTCCTTCTCGGCATCGGTCTTCCGCGCGAGGCCGAAGTCGACCAGCTTGGGCTCGCCGTCGGAGTTGAAGAGGATGTTGCCCGGCTTGATGTCGAGATGGAGCAGGCCGTGCTTGAGCGCCGTCGCCAGCGCGCTGGTGACCTTGATGCCCACGTCGAGCACCTCCAGCTCCGGCACGCGTTTGGACGTCTCGATCCTCCCGTCGAGGTCCCCGGCGTCGGCGAGCTCCATCACCAGATACTTGTGCGGGCCTTCCTGGTCGAAGGTGTAGATGTGGATGATGTTCGTGTGGTTCAGCGCGGCGCAGGCGCGGGCCTCGGCGGCGAAGGCGTCCACGGAATCCTCGTCCTGGGCGATCTCCACCTTCATCAGTTTCACCGCCACGATGCGGCCGAGCGTGGTGTCATAGGCGTTGTAGACCGTGCCCATGCCGCCCGAGGCGATCTCGGAGCGCAGCTCGAACTGCCGCAGCCGCATGGGCATCATGATGGGCACGGCGCACTTCGTGCACGGCGTCTTCTCCAGCGGCGCGAGGTCGCCGGAGATGAACACCTTGGCCCCGCAGTGCGGGCAGGCGACGAGCTTGAGCGAGTTGCGGGCGGGCTGCATCTTTGAAGTGGCGCGGGAATGTAGTCGGGGGGACGCGGGGGACAAGCACACGTTGCTCCGCTGGAAGAAAGTTTGAGCCCGCACGATCATCCTCCTACGGTCCGCCGCTCATGAAGCACACGGGAACCGTCCACCTCGTCGGCGCCGGTCCGGGCGACGCCGGATTGCTCACCCTCCGCGGCGCCGAGCTGCTCGGGCGCGCGGATGTCGTGGTGTACGACGCGCTGGTGAACCCCGACCTCCTCCGCCTCGCGCCGAAGACCGCCGAGATGATCTACGGCGGCAAGCGCTCGCGCGACCACGCCATCCCGCAGGAGGACCTCAACCAACTGCTCGTCGCCAAGGCCAAGGAGGGCAAGACCGTCGTGCGGCTCAAGGGCGGCGACCCGTACATCTTCGGCCGGGGCGGCGAAGAGGCCGAAGAGCTCGCGGAGGCCGGCGTGCCGTTCGAGGTCGTGCCCGGCATCTCTTCGACCGTCGCCGCGCCCAACTACGCCGGCATACCGCTCACGCACCGCGATTTCTGCTCCACCTACCAGGTCATCACCGGGCACGAGGACCCGACGAAGCCGGACTCCGGTCTCGATTGGGCACAGATCGCGCGGATGCCCGGCACCAAGGTGGTCCTCATGGGCGTCGAGCGCATCCGGCAGATCGCGGCGGAGCTCGTCGCGAACGGCATGGCCGCCAAGACGCCGGTCGCCATGGTCCGCTGGGGCACGACCGGCCGGCAGAAGACGATCACCGGCACGCTGGCGACCATCGCCGACGTGGTGGACGCCGAGAAGTTCACCGCGCCGGCCGTCACCATCATCGGCGACGTCGTGTCGTTGCGGAAGAAACTCAACTGGTTCGAGCGCCGCCCGCTGTTCGGCCGGCGCGTCGTGGTGACCCGCACACGCGAGCAGGCGAGCCAGCTCAGCCGCCAGCTCGCCGAGCAGGGCGCGGAGGTGATGGAGATCCCGACCATCAAGGTGGTCCCGCCCGAGGACCGGCAGCCCCTGGTCGAGGCGATGGGCGCCCTCGGGGAATACGATTGGGTCGTGTTCACATCGCCCAACGGGGTCACGGCGTTCTTCGAGTACTTCTTCAAGGCGTTCGACGATATCCGCGTGATCGGCCGGCTGCGCTTCGCCGCCGTCGGGCCGGCCACCGCGGCGAAGCTGAAGGAGCTGCACCTCGCGGTGGACGCGATGCCGGAGGAATACGTCGCCTCCAAGGTCGCCGCCGCGATCGCCAAGGTGGACGGCGTGGAGAACCTGCGCATCCTCTGCCTCCGCGCCGAGGTGGCCGGCCCGGACCTCGTCGCCAAGCTCGAGGAGCTCGGCGCGATCGTGGACGACGTCGCCTGCTACCGCACCGTCCCGGAGACCGAAGACATCAACGGCGCGGCCGCGAAGCTCATCGAGGAAGGCGCGGATTGGGTCACCTTCACCAGCGCGTCGACGGTCGAGAACTTCCACGCGCGATTCGACCTGCCGGCGCTGCTCAAGCGGTTCCCGTCGCTGAAGACGCTCTCCATCGGGCCCGAGACGAGCAAGGCGCTCGCCGCCCTCGGCCTGGAGCCGACCGCCGAGGCCAAGCCGCACAACCTCGACGGCATGGTCAAGGCGCTGGAACGCGCCGCGGCGAAAACGAAGTGATCCTGGCGAGGCGCGTGGCCGCCATCCCGATGGGGATCAACCCGGCACGACGACGCGCAGCGCCCGCGGTTGCAGCGTGAAGGTCGCCGGCAAGAAACCCACGTTGTCGCCTTCGAGATGGAACGGCATCGGGGTCGCCGAGGTCATCGTCAGGGTGCGGGCCGCGAGATGCACGGCGTCCGGTGAGTCCGCGAAACGGTCGCACCAGAGCGCGGCGAACACCTTCAGCGCGACCGTCCAGGTCATCCGGGGGACGACCATCGCATCCAGGTTCCCGTCGTCCATGCTGGCGTGGGGGAAGACCGGATAGCGTCCGCCCAGGAAGCGTCCGTTCCCGACGCAGACCAGATGCCCGGTCACCATGCGCCCGCCGGCCTCGAGGGTGACCTCCGGACGCGGCCCGCGCATCGCGAGCAACGAGGCCCAGACATAGGCGAGCACGCCGAACTTCTTCTTCAGCTCCCAATCGACGAGGCCGAGCGCCCGGGAATCCAGGCCCGCGCCAGCCATCTGCGCGAAGCACCGCCGCTCGCGCCGGCCTTCCGGTCCGGACTCCGCCATCGGCAGGTCGATCCGCCGCTCGTGCCCCGCTTGGACGACCCGCCACGCGCCGGCGAGGTCGGCCGGGATCCCGAGCTCCTTGGCGAAGACGTTGACCGTGCCCAACGGCAGGACGCCGAGACGCGCCTTGGCCAAGCCGTCGCGCGCCGCGACCAGGCCGTTGAGCACCTGGTTCACGGTGCCGTCGCCTCCGGCGGCGACGAGCGTGGTGCAACCCGCCTCGACGGCGGTCGCCGCTTGTTCGGGCGCGGTGTCGGGACCGGCCGTGGGGACGAGCTGGATGCCGGGACCCAGCTCGGACAAGCGGGACCGGAAGCGGCGCGCTTTGTCCCCGCGGGCGGTGGGGTTGAAGATGACGCACGTCATCGCGCGGCCCGGCGGCTCACTTGCCCGGCAGGCGGAGGAAGTATTCCTGCGAACGGTCGCTGGCCGACACCCGCCGGGGCGTGCCGGGGTAGGTGTAATCGAAACGGTAGCGGTACGGCACCGAGGTGGCGTCCGGCGGCAGCGGCACCTTGGCCTCCCAACGGTCGGAAGTGTTCGGGATGCGCGCCATCGGGAAGAAGTTCGTGCCGATGGTGACGTAGGCACGGACGTCAGGGTTGTTGGCGCCCGTGCGCGGGCTGGACCACTGGATCTCGAACAGATGCACGTTCTCCGGCGCCGGCGAAACCGTGCGCGGCGTGAGGTTCACATAGCTGGGCGCGCACCCGGCGACGATGGCCGCGAAGGCGACGGAAAGGACGGACTTCTTCACGGGCGAGAGCATGGCGGGCCGCACCGGGGCCAGCAACCGGAGAAGTTCCCGCAGACCGGCGCGGACCGCTCCGCCGCCACCATGGCGCCTCCGGGATGGAACTTTTCCGGCCGTCCGGGTATGCATCGCCGCAACGTCATGCCGCAGTTCACCTACAAAGCCCGCCGACGCTCCGGCGAACTCATCGAGGGCTCCCTCGATGTCGCCGACCGTCCGGCGGCGCTCGGTCAGATCGCGAAGCTCGGGCTGTACCCGCTGGTGGTCGAGGCGGCCAAGGGCGGCGCGCGCGGGCCGGCGAAGGCCGGCGGCGACACCGGCGCCAAAGCGGGGACAGGGCTGCGTTTCTTCAGCAACCGGCGCCGCAAGCCGAAGCTGCAGGAGATGGCCACCTTCACCCAGCAGCTGGCCAACCTGCTCAAGGCCGGCATGCCGCTGACCATGGCGCTCCAGAGCATGAGCAGCCTCACCTCCAAGGGCATCCCCGGCGAGGTGCCGAGACAGCTCAAGCAGGATGTCACCGAAGGCCGTTCGCTCTCCGATGCGATGGCCAAGCAGCCCGATGTCTTCCCGCCGATCGTCGTCAACATGGTCCGCGCGGGCGAGCAGAGCGGCGCCCTGGAAGAGGTGCTCCGGCGGCAGGCGGCCCACTTCGAGCGCTTCGCCGACGTGCAGGCGAAGTTCAAGTCGGCGATGGTCTATCCGCTCGTCGTCTGCCTCGTGGGCGTCGCGCTGGTGGTGTTTTTCATGACCGTCATGCTCCCGAAGTTCATGACGCTCTTCGAGAGCATCCAGGGGCTCGAGCTCCCGGCGACGACCAAGCTGCTCATCGACACCAGCCGGTTCATCACCACCTGGTGGTGGCTGTTCCCGATCGTGGGCGTCGTCGGCACGATCCTTTTCCAGCGATACCATGCCACCGTGGACGGACGCCGGTCGATCGACCGCCTCAAGATGAAGCTCCCCATCTTCGGCGCCGTGGTGAAGCTGAACCTGTTCGGCCAGTTCGCGCGCACGCTCGGGACCTTGCTCAAGAACGGCGTGCCCGTGCTGCAGGCGCTGCGCATCACCGAGCAGATCATCCCCAACGTCGTGCTCGCCGAGGCGATCGCCAAGACCCGCGAAGGCGTCACCGACGGCAAGACGCTCGCCCAACCGCTCGCCAAGAGCGGTCTCTTCCCGCAACTGATGATCGACCTCCTGAAGATCGGCGAGGAGACGGGCGACATCCCGGGCTCGCTGGAGAACGTGGCCGAGACCTACGAACGCGAGCTGACGCTGGCGCTGCGCGCGATGACGAACCTGATCGAGCCCCTGATGATCGTCGGCATCGCCGTGATCGTCGGCTTCCTGCTGATGAGCGTGATGTCGGCGATGTTCGCCATCACGCAGAGCATCCAACGATGACGCGTGGCGCGGACAGACGAGCGGAGGCCGCCCGGCATCGCGCCGGCTTCACCCTGATCGAGCTGATGGTCGCCATCACCCTCGGCGCGCTGATGATGATGATCGCCATCCCCGCCCTCCGCGCCGCCACCAAGCCGCCGTTGGTCCGGGCGACGAACGACTTCCTCGAGGCGTGCCGCGAGGCGCGTTCGCGGGCCATCCTCACCGGCCGCGCGATGCAGGTCGTCGTCTTCGCCGACGAGCAGGCCACCGGCATCCGCGTCGAGCCGTCCACGATGCGCGAAGCCGGCGGGCCGCTGCCGTCCGACCCGCGCCCGGGC
Source organism: uncultured Verrucomicrobiota bacterium (assembly GCA_903916195.1). GTDB lineage: Bacteria > Verrucomicrobiota > Verrucomicrobiia > Limisphaerales > UBA9464 > CAIVQB01. The sequence continues at coordinate 29,427 of CAIWVP010000142.1, forward strand.
CGCGAGGACGGCAAGCCGTTGTTCCATTCCGAGCTACCGGACGACGTGGCCTTCCGCCGCCTGATGATCAACGGGCGCGACGCCGTGGCCGGCGTGGACGACGCCGCGGCGATCCGCTTCTACCCGAACGGCACCTGCGACGCGCTCGACGCCGAGCTCCAATGGCAGCGCCGCGAGGTCCGGCGCATCACGTCCGAGCTGATCACCGGATACCTCACGGTGGAGGACATCCGATGACGGCCTCTCCGCGCACGGAGCGGCGAGCGGAAGCGGCGTTCACCTTGATCGAGGTCGTGGTGGCCGCGGCGGTGCTGGCCATCGCCCTGATGGGGATCCTGCTGGTCTGCTCGTCCAGCATCCGCAACGCCCGCGCACTGGAACGGGTCCACGTCGAGGCGAGCAGCCTCGCGGCCGAGCTCTCGCTCACCAACCGGTTGGAGGAAGGCATCATGTCGGGCGATTTCGGCGAGTTCCATCCGGGCTACAGCTGGGAACGGGAGATCACCCCGGTGCAGACCAACGGCCTGTTCCGCGTCGACTTCCTCGTGTGGTCGGATTTCGACCGTTCGACCACGGAGTCCAAGATGAGCATCCTGCTCTTCCGACCGGAATCCACCCAACGCTCGCTGCGATGAGCATCCTCGACGACCACCGACCGGCCGCGGCCGGCTCCGCGCCGCGGGTGCAGCGCGCCTTCACGCTCGTGGAGGTGATGGTCGCGATGGCCATCTTCGCCCTGGTGCTCGTGTCCCTGTTCGGGACCTGGCGCATCGTGATGCAGAGCGCGGATTCCACGATGAAGCTGGCCGCGCACGCCCAGCGCTCGCGCATGGCCATCCAGACCTTGGACCAGGCGCTCACCGGCGCGCAGCTGTTCCAGGGGAACGCCGCCCTCTATTCGTTCATCGCGGACACCAGCGGATCGTTCGCCGCGCTGAGCATCGCCGCGAGCCTCAGCGGATCGTTCCCGGGCAACGGCTACTTCCGCGGCGAACGCCTGCGCCGGGTGACCTTCGTCGTGGACCAGGACAACCAGTTGGTCCTCCGGCAGAACTCGCTGCTCGCGCCCGACGACCGGGATTTCGAGTCGTATCCCATCGTGCTGGCCAAGGAAGTGAGCGTCTTCCAGCTCGAGTTCTGGGACGGCCGCCGCGGCGAGTACATCCCGGAATGGCTGTCCACCAACCAGCTGCCGCAGGTCGTCCGCGTGACCTTGGGCTTCGGTTCGCAGGGCCGTTATTCCAAGCGCCCGGCCGAGCTGGTGTCGCGCGTCGTGCGCATCCCGTCGAGCGCGGTCGGGGCCGCGGGCGCCCCGCCCCGCTGAAGGACCGGACCCCGAAACCCAGATGCGCATCGCCCATCCCCATCCCCATCGCCCGGTCGGCCACCGCCGCGGCATCGCGCTCATCATCGTGATGCTGATGGTGCTCGCGATGGGGATCGCGGCCGGGATCCTCGCCTATTCGATGAAGGTCGAGACCAAGCTGGCGACCAACACCTCCGCCAGCGGTGAGCTGGAATGGCTGGGCCTCTCCGGCGTCGAGTTCGCCAAATGGGTCCTCGCCGAGCAGCAGCGCATCCCAGGCGAACAAGGCTACAACGGGCTCAACCAGTTCTGGGCCGGCGGCCCCGGTGGCAACGGCAACCGCATCGGCGACCTCATGGAGGACCCGTTCGAGGGGATCTCGCTCAAGGACATCACCGTCGGCGAAGGCCATCTCTCCATCGAGATCATCGACCAGGAGCGCAAGCTCAACATCAACCAAGCCGACCCGCTCGCGTTGGAGGCCGGTCTCGGCATGGCCGGGGCCGGGGCCTCGGAAGCCGCCCAGATCAACGCGGCCCTGACCGATTGGCGCGACCGCGACGACCACCCCACCGCCGGCGGCGGCGCGGAGAGCACCGACTTCTACCTCAACCTCGACCCGCCCTACCGCGCCAAGAACGGCCCCATCGACGACATCGGTGAGCTGCTCAAGGTCCGAGGGATCACGCCGTCGCTGTTCTTCGGACAACCGTCCGACCACGGCCCTTTGCGCGGCATCGACCGGCTCCGGCACAACGACGTCGACGTCGTCTCCGCGGGGTTGGTCGACCTGTTCTGCGCCATCTCGGCCGGCCAGATCAACATCAACACCGCTTCGCTGCCCGTGTTGACCATGGCCTTCCGCGGCGACCGCATCATGGCCCGCCAGATCGTTCAGGCGCGGGCCGGTCCCGACGGCGCGGACGGCACGGCGGACGACGAGCCCGCCCGGAATCCCGGCGATATCAACCGCCTGATGGGACCGGCCGCGGCCCCTGGTGGCGCGGCTCCACCTCCGCCGCGCTTCATCACCATCAGCACCACCTTCGAGATCCGCATCGAGGCGGCCTATGGACGGGCCAAACGGCACTACGTCGCCCTGATCCAGCGCCGGAGCGCGCGGGATTTCCAGACGTTGGTCTTTCGCGAGCGCTGATCCGGCCACGACGGGCCCTGACAAAGGTCTCCGCAACTCCTGGACATCGCCCAAGCCGGAACGATGCAGATCAATCGGGGTGGCACGGCCAACTTGGCCGTTCTCGGCCGGAACTTGCCGCCGAGTTCCGGCACCGGTAGCGCGCACCAAAGGGTGCATTACCGGCGCACCCGGAGCGGCGGGCGAGTCGCCCGCCACAACAGGGCGGTGCCCCGTTCCACCCAGACCTCTACTGCATCGTCCCGCCCCAGAAATCCCAAGGCGCCACCCACCGCGGGAAAGCACGGCCAGATCCGATAAGAAGCACGCTATGTTCCCTGTTCCCAGCAAGCGTGCGCATCTCGGTACTGCCCCCGAGGTGGGGCGGCGCTGCTGCGCCGCCGATACTTGGGTGGGGACCCGCGTCTCATGGTCCCGGCCAGTCAGCCGGCCGCGACACTGGCCGTCGGCATTCCACGGACGCGCGGCAGCGCGTCCCTACCGGACCGGGGCAGTGTCAAGATGCGCCCCCTGCCCCATGGACTGCCGCACGCATGCACGGACTCAACGATCCGCGCCTGCCCTCCAGCAGCCCCGATATCACGGCACGCACGCCGCGCGGGTCGGAAGACCCGCGCTTCCGGTCAACCCTTGGGCAACGCCTCCACGTCGCGACCCGTCGCCTGTTTCACGCGGCGTCTCCATTCGTCGGCCGTCACCGTGACCGGCTTGGCGCGGCATACTTGCTCGAAGCCGGGGAAGCTCCACAGGTTCGGAAAATCACGGCATTGCTGCGGTTTCACCGGATTCACGCGGCAATCGCCGCCGTCGAGGAACACGCAGGCACCCCCGGGTTGATCCACCAAGGCGAGGCCGTTCCGCGCGGCGTTGACCCGCGTGAAGCGCTGGATGAAATCGTCCTCACCGAGCCCGAGGAACGTCGCCAGACGCGCGGTCTCGGCATCGGTCAGCTTCACCTGCCCCGGCCAACGGCAACAGGCGGTGCAACGGTCGCACTCATGGAAGATCGGCACGCGCGGAGTGAACAGCGAAGGCGCGACGACGCAAAGGACGAGGATGGGGCGAAGCAGATCATCCTCTCCCGAGCGTTGCCTCACGCCTTCGCGCCTTCGCGCCTTCACGCCTTCACACCTTCACGCCTTCACGCCTTCACGCCTTCACGCCTTCACGCCTTCACGCCTTCACGCCTTCACGCCTTCACGCCTTCACGCCTTCATACCCTTCCCCGGGTCAGACCACCCGCGCCGGCGGCGCCTTCACGAAGGCCGCTTCCCGCAGATAGACCGGCGCCAAGCTCTCGGCCGCGACGAACTCACCACGCTCCTCGGCGGCTCGCGCGATGTCCGCAGCGGCGGGGAACAGCTCGGAACCGCCGCCCAGCATGCGCAGGACCTCGGGGCCGGCGACCGCTTCCCCCGCGGCGATCCGCGCCTTCAACGCGTCGCCCGCAGCCAACCGGATCGGCTCCGTCAGGCGGCCGTGTTCCGCGACGGCGACCGCGAACTCGCCGCGCTGCGCGTCCGCGGCAAGCAGCACCGGACCGGACGCCAGAGCCTTCGCCGCCACGGCCATCGCGTCGAAACTGCTCACCGACGCCACCTTGGCTCCGTTCGCCAATTGCCAGCCCTGCGCGACCGAGATCGCCAGGCGGACCCCGGTGTAGCTGCCCGGCCCGATGCCGACGGCGATGCATCCCACGGCGTCGCGGCCGACACCGGCGCGGGCCAGGACGTCCGCGATCATCGCGAACACCGGTGTCGTGCGCGTGGCCTGATGGACGACTTCGGCCAGGACCGCGCCGTCGCGCACGACGGCCACGCTCCTGCGGTCGGTGGAGAACTCAATCGCCAACGTGGTCATAGGTGATCTGGCGGGAGTGCTCATCAAGGGTCGCGATATGGATGCGCCGGCAGGTGCCGGGACCGACGCCTGCCGACGCGCCGGCGTCGCCGCACCAGCGCTCGATCCATTCCACCACGGCGACGCCGTCGGGCCGGGTGACATATTCCTCCAACCCGGCGCCGCGGACCTCCTCCGCGGAACCGAGCCGGTAGAGGTCGAGATGGAACAGGCGCAGGCGACCTCCTTCGTATTCGTTCAGCAGCGCGAAGGTCGGCGAATGGACCCGGCCGCGGCAGCCCAGTCCGCGTGCGAAGCCCCGCACCAACGCGGTCTTTCCCGCGCCGAGGTCGCCGCTCAGACCGAAGACGCTGCCCGTCCATGCAGAGCGGCCGAGCGATTCGCCGAAGGCCTCGGTCTCGGCGACGGAGTTGGAGCGCAGGACGATCATGGGAGCGCCGCGTGGCCGCCCGCGCGGTCGATGATGGTGTCGTCGCGGGTCATCTCAGCCGAAGTGCTCGTAGCCCTTCGCGGCAAGCGGCCGCATGCCGTCTTCGCCGCGCAAGAACATGCCGGGCCGCGGCACGACCTTCCCGATGCAGCTCAACGGCACGGACGGGAACTCCGCCTTCCAACCGTCGAGCAGTCTCACGGCGTCGCCGGGTGCGACGGTGAAGAGCAGCTCGAAATCTTCGCCGTCGGTCAGCGCGGCGACGATCGCCGGCTTCGCTGTGTCGCCTTCGCGGGCGCGGAGCTTCGCCGCGCGGCTGACCGGGATGGCCGACTTGGACAGCTCGGCGCCGAGCGGTGCGTCGGGCCGTCCGCTCGCCGCGAGCAGATGCGGCAGGTCGCCGGCGATACCGTCGCTCACGTCCATGAGCGCGTGGACCAGCCCGCTCGCGGCGAGCCATCGGCCTTCGGCGAGGCGCGGCTCGAAGTCGAGGTGCTTGCCGGAGAGCGATCCGCCGAGCTCGCCGGTGACGAAGAGGGCGTCGCCCGCGCGCGCGCCGGACCGCAGCAGCGCCCGGCCGCGCGGCACCGTCGCGACGACCGCCACGCTGAGCAGCAGACATCCGGGATTCGTCGTGGTCTCGCCGCCGACCACGGCGACCTGGTGCTGCGCGGCGAGACGGCCCAGTCCGCGGTAGATCGCGAAGACGCGCTCCGGGTCGTGGTCCTTCGGCAACGCCAACGTGACCACCGCCGCCACCGGCGTCCCGCCCATCGCGGCGACATCGCTGAGGCAGCGCGCGAGCGCCTTCCGGCCGACGCGCTCGGGATCGGTGTCGGCGGTGAAGTGGATGCCTTCGACCACGGCGTCGGTCTTGAGCAGCGTCTGCGTGCCGGCGGCGCCGAGCTCCAGCACCGCGCAATCGTCGCCGGCGCCGGTCACCACGAAGTCGTTCGTGGGCAGCAGCGGCTTCAGCTTCGCGATCAGTTCGAATTCGGTCATGGAAAAGGTCCTGGTGCGGCCGGATGCGCGGCCCGGCTCAGCGGTTCCCGCCGGGCTCGATGCCCAGCGCGATCATCACGAACGGCGCGAGGTTGAAGAGCGCGTGGGCGGTGACGCTGGCGAGCAGGCTGCCCGTGCGCTGGTAGAGCCACGCCAGCACGAGCCCGAAGAACGAGAGCGGCAGGAACGCGGCGGCGTTCACGTGGATGAGCCCGAAGAACACGGCCGAGCCCCACAACGCGGCCCGAGGGAAACCGAGGTCGCGCACGAACGGATACAGCACGCCGCGGAACAGGCTCTCCTCCGCGAGCGGCGCGAGCCCGATGGCAAAGAACGCGAGGTAGGCACGTTGCCACCAGGCGCTCGACCGCAGCAGCAACTCGACCGGCGTCTGCGCTCCGGCGGGAAGTCCGGCACGGGTCAGCGCCTCGATCGAAAGCCATTGCAGCCCGTAGGCGACCGGCAGCACGACCACGGCGGCGCCGAGGCCCCAAGCGATCGCGCGGGCCGACGTCCCGCGGGCGATGCCGAACGCCCGGCCGACCCCCATGTCGTGGGCGCGAAGGAAGAAGCCCATCCCGACCAGCATCCCTCCCTGGAACACGAGCGTGTTCATCAACGCCTCGCCGAACGCCATCGGGACGGCCGGCTTTGCCGGGACATCGCGCGCGTCGAGCAGATGACCGGCCACGCCGAGGAGCATCAGCCCCACCAGCGGGGCGATGAACAGGAGCACGAGATCGGCTCGCCAGTCTTTGCGCGGAAGCACGGGGCCACGTTAGCCGGAACCGACGGCCCCGGCTGTCAAAAAACTTCCGGATTGGTGCCGGCCCCAAGGCGTGTTAAGGCGTCCGGCGTTTCGCGGGCCTCCCCTCGATCCCACCGGCGTCCCTCAACTCTGCATCTTCCTGCCATGGCCAACCCCTCCCACGTCTGGACCTTCTTCCGCGCGGGCGGATTCGACCAGGTCCAGCTCAAAACCGGCGCCGACCTCCTCGCGCTCGATCAACTCGACCAGAAACTCTGGGTCGCGCTCGCGTGTCCGACGACCGGCCTCGAGTTCGACAAGACGACCCTCGCGCTGATCGACACCGACAAGGACGGCCGCGTGCGCGCGCCGGAACTGATCACCGCGGTGAAATGGGCCGGCGGCCTGCTCAAGAACGCCGACGACCTCGTCCAGCGCGGCGGGGCCCTCGCGTTGACCGCCATCGACGACTCGACGCCCGAGGGCAAGGTCGTCCTGGCCTCCGCCAAGCAGATCCTCGCCAACCTCGGCAAGAAGGACGCCGCGAGCATCTCGCTCGCCGACACCGCCGACGTCGCCAAGATCTTCGCCCAGACCGTCTTCAACGGCGACGGAATCATAGTGCCCGGATCCACGGGCGACGACGCCACCCAAGCGCTGGTCGCGGACATCATCACGACCCACGGCTCGGTGCCCGACCGTTCCGGCAAGCCCGGCATCGACCAGGCCCGGGTCGACGCCTTCTTCGCCGACGCGACGGCCTTCGAGGCGTGGGTCAAGAGATCCGAGACCGATGCCGCGACCGTGCTCCCGCTCGGTGACGCCTCGGCCGCCGCCAGCGCCGCGCTGAAAGCGGTGAAGGTCAAGGTCGACGACTATTTCGGCCGCTGCCGTCTGGCCGCCTTCGATCCTCGCGCCCTCGCGGCGCTCAACCGCGAGGAGAAGGAGTTCCTCGCCGTCGCCGCCAAGGACCTGACCATCACCGCCGCCGAGGTCTCGGGTTTCCCGCTCGCGCAGGTCGCCGCCGGCAAGGCGCTGCCGTTGAAGGAAGGCGTGAACCCGGCCTGGGCCGGAGCGATCGACGCGTTCCGATCCGCGGTGGTCAAGCCGTTGGTCGGCGACACGTCCGAGCTGACCGAGGCCGATTGGGCCGCCATCAACGCCAAGATCGCCGGCCACGACGCGTGGGCCGCCAGCAAGGCCGGCGCTGCCGTCGAGAAGCTCGGCATCGCCAAGATCCGGGCGGTCCTCGCCGACAAGGGCAAGGAGACGCTCACCGCGCTCGTCGCCAAGGACAAGGGGCTGGAGGCCGAGTCCGCCGCCATCGCCAACGTGGACAAACTGCTCCGCTACGTCCGCGACCTGCACCTGCTCTGCGAGAATTTCGTCAACTTCAGCGACTTCTACGACGGCGGCGAGCCGGCCATCTTCCAGGCCGGGACGCTCTTCCTCGACCAGCGGAGCTGCTCGCTCTGCCTCCACGTGCAGGACCCCGGGAAGCACGGCACGATGGCCGGATTGGCGGGCACCTACCTCGCCTACGTCGACTGTGTCCGCAAGGGCTCCGGCGAGAAGCTGAGCATCATGGCCGCGTTCACGGACGGCGACAGCGACAACCTCATGGTCGGCCGCAACGGCCTCTTCTATGACCGCGCCGGCCGCGACTACGACGCCACCATCACCAAGATCATCGACAACCCCATCAGCATCCGGCAGGCCTTCTGGGCGCCCTACAAGAAGCTGGTCCGCCTGATCGACGAGATGGTCGCCAAGCGCGCCGCCGCCGCCGAGGCCGAGGCCAACGCCAAGATCGCCGCCGCCGCCGAAGCGGTCGCCAACGCCGACAAGACCAAGCCGGCCGACCCCAAGAAGGAAGAGGCCAAGAAGATCGACGTCGGCGCGGTGGCCGCCATGGGCGTCGCGTTCGGTGCCATCGGCACCGCGGTGGGCGCGATCTTCGGCAAGCTGTCCGGATTGTTCGTGCTGCCGTTCTGGCTGCTCTGCCTCGCCCTCGTCGGATTGCTGCTCCTGATCTCCGGCCCCTCGATGCTCATCGCCTGGCTGAAGCTGCGGAAGCGCAACCTCGGCCCGATCCTTGACGCCAACGGCTGGGCGGTGAACGCCAAGGCGAAGGTCAACGTGCCGTTCGGCACCTCGCTCACCAGCGTCGCCCAACTGCCCGCCGGCGCGAAGGCCGCCCCGGTCGGCGACCGCTTCGCCGAGCGTCCCGTCACCTGGCCCAAGAAAGTGCTCGTCCTCGTCGTGATCGCCTTCGTGTACAGCCTCGCGAACCACTTCCAGCTCGCGCCGGTCATCCATAAAGGAAAGTTCGTCCCCTTCCCTCTGCTCGACGGGGACTATCAGCAGGCCGCGAAGACGGAGAAAGCGATGGAGAAAGCCGCGGAGGACGCCAAGAAGCCCGCGGACGCCGTCCCGGCGAAGTGACGCCCGCCTCCGATCGCACAGGCCCGGACCCTCATCGGTCCGGGCTTTTTGTTTCGGGGTGCCCTGTCTTCCCCCTAACCTCACCGCTGTGAGCACCGCCACGAACGCCCCCGCCGCCGCGCCGAAGCACACCAACCGCCTCGCGCAGGAGAAGTCGCCGTACCTGCTCCAGCACGCGCACAACCCGGTCGATTGGTTCCCCTGGGGCGACGAGGCCTTCGCCAAGGCCAAGGCCGCCGACAAGCCGATCTTCCTCAGCATCGGCTACTCCACCTGCCACTGGTGCCACGTGATGGAGCGCGAATCCTTCGAGGACGAGAAGATCGCCGCCTATCTCAAGGAGCACTTCATCAGCATCAAGGTCGACCGCGAGGAACGGCCCGACGTGGACAAGATCTACATGGGCTTCGTCCAGGCCACCACCGGCGGCGGCGGCTGGCCGCTCAACGTCTTCCTCACGCCCGACCTCAAACCGTTCTACGGGGGCACCTACTGGCCGCCCGAGGCGAAGCACGACCGCCCCGGCCTGCCCGAGGTGCTGGCGCGCATCGTCGAACTCTGGAAGACCCGCCGCGCCGACATCGCCGGATCCGCCGACGAGCTGACGGCCAAGCTCCGCTCCATGTCGGGGCACGAGGCGCACAACGCCTTCCCCGCCGGCGAACGCGAGCTGCACGGCGCCGGCCAGAGCTTCCTCCACGAGTACGATCCCCAGAACGGCGGCTTCGGCGGCGCGCCAAAATTCCCGCGCCCCAGCCAACCGCTGCTCCTCCTCCGCTTCGCCCACCGCTTCGGCGAGAAGGACGCGCTCGAGGCCGTGCTGCACACCTGCGACGCCATGGCCGCCGGCGGCATCCACGACCAGCTCGGCGGCGGCTTCGCGCGCTACTCGGTGGACGAACATTGGCTCGTGCCGCACTTCGAGAAGATGCTCTACGACCAGGCCCAGCTCGTTCAGCTCTACATCGACGCGCACCTCGCCGGGGGCCACGCACGCCACGCCGAGGTCGCCCGCGACATCCTCCGCTACGTGATGCGCGACATGACGCATGCCGGAGGGGGGTTCTTCTCCGCCGAGGACGCGGACAGCGAGGGCAAGGAGGGCAAGTTCTACTGCTGGACCCACGACGAGCTGTCGAAGCTGCTCACCGTCGAGGAGTTCAACGTGGCCACGCGCCGTTTCGGCATCACCAAGGCCGGGAACTTCACCGACCACAGCGATCCGCATCCCCTGCCCGGCCAGAACGTGCTCAGCATCGTCCACACCGTGGAGGGCGAGGCCGACCTGGCGCTGCTCGCCTCCGCCGTCGCCAAGATGTCCGCCGCCCGCGCTCGACGCGTCCGGCCGCATCGCGACGACAAGGTGCTCGCGTCATGGAACGGGATGATGCTCGGCGCCTTCGCCCGCGGCTTCGCCGTGCTCCACGACGAGGAGTTCAAGGAGGCCGCGGAACGGAACGTCGCGTTCATCCAGGCCAATCTCTGGGACGCCGCGACCAAGACGCTCTACCACCGCTGGCGCGACGGACACCGTGATTCCGTCCAGCTGCTCGACAGCTACGCCAACCTGCTCGCCGGCGTGGTGGACCTCTACGAGGCGACCGTGGACCCGCGCCATCTCGGGTTCGCCGTCGCGCTCACGGAGAGCATGGTCGCGCGTTTCTACGACCCGGAGGCCGGCGGCTTCTGGCAGACCGTCGCCGACGCACCGCACCTGCTCTTGCGCAACAAGGAGGACTACGACGGCGCCGAACCCGGCGGGAACAGCGTGGCCGCGCTCGCGCTGCTCAAGCTGGCCGCGATCTGCGACCGCAAGGACTGGCGCACCGCCGCCGAGAAGACCATCCGCCTCTTCGCCCAGCGCCTGCACCAGATGCCCCAGGCCGTGCCACACCTGATGCTCGCGCTCGATTTCTCCGTGCAGGAGCCGCGGCGCGTCGCGCTCGTCGGCGATTGGACCTGCGGCAGCACCGCGTCCCTGCTCCGGGCCGCGCACGGCACCTTCCAGCCGAACAAGGTCGTGCTCGGCAACCACGGCCCGGTCGATGCCTTCACCAAGGGGCTGCCGGAGAACGAGGAGTTCACCCAGGCCTTCTGCTGCACCGGCAGCGCCTGCCGTCCGCCGACGCGCGACCGCAAGATCGTCGCCGCGTTCTTGGCCGAGAAATGAAAAGGGGGAAGCCCGTCCGCTCCGACCGCCGTGCGGGGACCACCCCGGGAGAGTGCGACCGGAAGTGGCGGGCGGACGTAGCGCAGGTTTTCAACCTGCTGTATCGCCGAGTTGCACTCGGCAGGGCGTCGGCAAGGCCAAGCCGCTTACCTGTCGGAGCGCCTGCGGATTCCAGATCCGCGATACGGCAGAGTCCGACTCTGCGCTACGTCCGATCGCACCCGCGTACTGAGCGGGTCACGGTCGTCGTGACGCTGCCGGAGAGAGCGATTTGGACTGGCGGGCAGACATAGCGGGAGGGCGTATCGGGCATACGTAGCGCAGATTTTTAATCTGCTGTGTCGCCGCGTTGCACTCGGCAGGGCGTCGGCAAGGCCAAGCC
>CAIWVP010000143.1 GCA_903916195.1 uncultured Verrucomicrobiota bacterium
CACCCCCGCCAACTGGATCAGTCCGGCAAACAGGCCGACCCAGATCGCTGCATAAGTGTCATAGATTTTGCATTATCACTCTTATGCACCTCCGGAGGCGCTCGGCGTGACGCTTACGGTTCTTCGACACGGAACTGCTCATCCACGGGCAATGGCAGGGCCTTCGCACGAAGGAGATCCCCGTGCGCTGGGTGGACGACCCGGACAGCCGGGTGAAACTGCTGCCCACCATCTGCGAGGATCTGGCCGGCATCTGGCGGCTGCGGCGGTTGCGCAAGCGGATGCTCGAGCAAGGCGGACGTACCGAACCCCCCCTCACCCCAGGTGGGGAATTTTAATCGTCGTCACCACCGGTAAAAATAATCGTCGTTGTTCAGGGCCGCGCCGTTACAGCGCACATGCCTGAAGCTGGCTGCGTCTGCATCGATCCCCCACACCGTCAGTCGCAAAGTCGGCGATATTGGGCCCACGCCAAGCATCCGGAAAGGCAGCGCATCAGAAAAACGGCCCACCTTTGACAAAGTTTCGCCATCATGGCAATTTGCCATCATGATTAAGACCCAAGTGCAAATCCCGGACGACTTGTTTGACCGCGCGAAACAGGTGGCGGCCGCGAAGGAATGGTCTTTCGCGGAAATCGTGCGGCGGGGGCTGGAATACATGACCCGGGTAAACCCGCCTAGCCGCCAGCCCGGCAAGGAATGGCGGTTGCCTGAACCGGCCCCGATGGGCCTGCCGTTGGTTCCCGAAGACCAGTGGACGGCGTTGAGCCATGATGACGGGGAGACAGCGTGATCGCCTTCGACACGAATCTGGCGGTGTATGCTGCCAACTCCTCGGTGCCGCAGCATGGCCGCGCACGGCAGTTCCTTGAATCGCTGGCCACGCGGGACGATGTGGTGGTCTGTGAACTGATGCTGGTGGAACTCTATCTCAAGCTGCGGAATCCCAAGATTTTCCCCAAACCCATGGACGCCGGGACCGCCGTGGCTTGGTGTGACCGTTTGCGCGACCACCAAAGCTGGCTGCTGGTGGATTCCGCCCCGGTGATGCCCGAGGTTTGGCGGCTCGCGGCGAAGGAAGATTTCGCCTTCCGCCGCATCATCGACACCCGGCTCGCCTTGACGCTGCGCCATCACGGAGTCACCGAGTTCGCCACGTCGAACGTAAAGGATTTTGACGGATTCGGCTTCAGCCGCGTCTGGGATCCAGTGGAGGCGGCGAAGTGACACCGACAGGGAAAATTTCGGCCGCCTTCGTCTCCGTCGGCGGATCGCCCGCGCCCGTGCTGTTCACGCTGCGCCTGCATCGTCCGGCGCATGTCTGTTATTTCTGCTCCACCGGGAGCCGCGCCAAGGCGGACGCGATCCAGGCTGAGCTCGACTGGCATCCCGGTGCACGAGGTGTCCGGACGCGACGAGATCCGCCAGGTGGTGGCGTTGGCGCAGAAGCTCAGCGGCGGCCTCGACGTGAAGGTCTACGATGTGGTGGTCACCTTCGGGCCGCAGACCGGCACGGCGCGGGTGGAGCTGACCGCCAGCATGTCGAGCGGCAAGCAAGAAGGCTTCACCGCGCAGGAGTTCGCGCTCCAGCTGGTGAAGCGCGAAGGCGCGTGGCTCATCCAGCGCGCGGAGTCGGTGAAGACGCTCCGGCGTTGAATCCGGGCGATCCGGTCGCGGCGCGGACGGCTGGGTCCGGGAGCGCCGCCGGCGGGCAGGACCCGAAAACCAAGGTTTCCGGGCACCGGCGTCCTTCAAAGGCCGGCTTGTTCCGGTTCAGGCCAGGCAACGGCGGAACCCCGCGTTCAGGGCCTCGCGATCGAGGTCGCGCCCGATGAACACGAGCTGGCTCTTCCGCTCTGCGGCGTCCTTCCACGGACGGTCCGCCTTGCCCTCGAACATCATGTGCACGCCCTGGAACACGAAGCGGCTGGGGCTGCCCTTGAGGTTGAGGATGCCTTTCATGCGGAAGATGTCCGCGCCTTTGCTCTGCAGCAGCTCGCTCAGCCAGTTGTTGAGTTTCTTCGGGTCGAGCTCGCGCGGTTCCTCGATGCCGACGCTGGTGACCGTCTCGTCGTGCTTGTGCTCATGGACGTGGCCGCCGTGGTCGTGCTCGTGCTCCGGCTTGATGGTCTTGCCGGCCTTCTCCAGACGGCCGGAGAACTCGGCCAGCCCGTGCTGGGTGAAGAGCGCGTAATCGCCGTGCGCGGGGATCGTCACTCGATACGAGCCGCCGTCCTCGCCGATCACCAGCTTGTGCAGCTTCTTGCCGGGCTTGAGCTCGCCGCCGTTCCGGACGGTCGCGGCAGGATAGCTGAAGAGCGCGGTCGCCTCGTCCTCGGCCGCGTGCAGCGCGTCGTGCAGCCCGCCGTGGCAATGCTCCGCTTCGCCGTGGTCATGTCCGTGCTCGTGGGTGTGCCCATGCTCCTCCGCGTCATGCCCGTGGTCATGTCCGCACTCGTGGTCGTGCTTGTGGCCTTCGGCTCCATGGTCATGGCCGCAGTCGTGCGCGTGCTCTTCGCCATGGCCGTGGTCGTGGTCGTGGGTGTCGAGCTGCAACAGCACCACGCCCATCACGGGGTCCGGACCGGCCTCGAGCTTCAGCGTGTGCTCGCCGGCATCGAGGTGGTAGGCACCGCTCCATTCGAAGGGCAGCTCCTTCTCCAAGAAATCGCCGTCGAGCGAGAGCTTATGGTCGAGATCGAAGGCGTGGAGGTTGACCACCAGGTCCACGCTCAGGTCGGCCTGGGTCGTGCGATGGACCTTGGCGACGGCGTTGATCCCGTGGATGCGTTCGGCCAAGCGGTCGAGTTCCTCGGCGGAGACGAGGTCGCACTTGTTCAGCAGGATGCGGTCGGCGAAGGCGATCTGCGCCTTCGCCTCGGGCGCGTCGTCGAGATGCAGAGAGATGTGCTTGGCGTCGACCAACGTCACGATGCCGTCGAGCCGGTAGCTGGCCTTGATCTCCTCGTCGCTGAAGAACGTCTGCGCGACCGGGCCGGGATCGGCGAGGCCGGTGGTCTCCACGAGGATGTAGTCGAACTTGTCGCGGCGCTTCAGCAGTTGCCCAAGGATGCGGATGAGGTCGCCGCGCACGGTGCAGCAGATGCATCCGTTGTTCATCTCGAAGATCTCCTCGTCCGCGCCGATCACCAGGGCGTTGTCGATGCCGATCTCGCCGAACTCGTTCTCGATGACGGCGATCCGTTTGCCGTGGTTCCCGGTGAGGATGCGGTTGAGCAGGGTCGTCTTGCCCGCGCCGAGGAAACCGGTGAGGACGGTGACGGGGATGCGCGTGTCGGTGTTGATGGCGGCCATAGCGAGGCCGCGACAAGTAGCGGAGCGCGCCGTCGAATGCAAACGGACGGTGGATCGATGTCGGTGGATCGAGGGCGCGATCGGGAATGGCGGACCGTTGAGGTGGAGTGAGAGAAAATTCCAGCAGGCGTGCCCGAGGAGGTTGGCGCGAACGACGCGGAGGCCGAGCATGGCCTCTGCATCGGGTTTGAGCGCTTCACACAAGAGTCCGTGGTCGCAGAGGTGGGCAGCTACTTCCGACTTGTGGAAGTCCCATGCGAAGAACAGATGGGGCCGCGCGGCAGCGCGGACCCTACCCACGAGGGCAGGGACGGGCTGCCGCCCGTCCGTGACTTCTCCCTCGCGTCGTCGGCATCGGCAGCACGCTTAAGCGAGCCGCGGCCACGGTCGCATCTCTGGGTCTGCGCGGGCGTTGAGATCCGTCGCCGGATGAGCTGATGCGCCGCGGGAGGAGGACCGGACGGAACCCGCCTCCGACCGCGACCGGTGTCGTCTCCCGGTCACGGTAGGGTCAAACGATAGTACCGCTCGCGCCGGCTTACGGGGGCGTCGGTCGTGCTCATCGCGGTTCCCGTGCCGGTGAAGTCCGCCAACGTCTGCCAGGGCGCGGTCAGCAGGTCGCGGGATTCCACGCGATAGCGCACGCCGGTCGCGGATGGCCAGCGGAGCGTCACCGTCCCATCGGCATCGACCGACGCGGTGAACGCCGGCGTGCCGGTGCCCGCGACATCGATGCGGAACTCGGTGGTGGCGTCCCGGGACGGCGAGCCGTCGTCGGAGACCCGGACCACGAAGCGTTGGATGCCCGACTGGCCGGGGACAGGGGTCCAAGCAAGGACGCCGGACCGGGCATCGATCGAGGATCCGGCCGGTGCGGCATCGAGCGTGAACGACAAGGTCTGCGCCGGCCGATCCGGATCCGTCGCGACCACCGGGAACGTGAGCTTGTCCCCGACGGACGCCGGCCGGTCCGCGACCGGCACGATGACCGGCGGCAGGTTCGATTCGAGCACGATGATGCGGAACGGCGTGGATTCGACGGTGGCCGGCGGCACGCCGGAATCGGTCACCATGACGACGTAACGGTTGGTGCCGGGGCCGTCGTCTTCTCCGGGCGTCCAAGAGATCAGGCCCGAATCGGAATCGATCTGCGGCCCGGTGGCCGCGGCGCCGTCGGCTCGCCGCAACAGGAAGCTGAACTTCTGCTTCGGCAGGTCGGGATCGGTGACCGCGACGAGGAACGAACCGCGCTTCCCTTCGGTCAGGGTGAGGTCGGGAAGGGTCGCGACCATCGGTGGCTGGTTCACTTCTTCGACCGCCACATTGAAGATCTGCTGGGCCGAGAGCGATGGGAAGCCATCGTCGGCGACACGCACCGTGATCGCATAGGCGCCGGGGCCTTGTGCTTCGGAAGGCGTCCAGGCGAACGCTCCGGCCGCGGTGATCGAAGCGCCCGCCGGCGCGGCGACGAGCGAGAAACGTAATGCTTGGCCAGGGTCCGGATCGCTCGCCACCGCGGTGAACGCCAAGGCGGTCCCTTCCTTCACGGTCGCGTCGGCGATGGCGGCCAGGGTCGGCGGACGGTTGGGAGGACCGCTGAGGTTCTCGGCGCCCGGGGTCGGGTTGGTGAAGCCACGGATGGCGACCGGGAAATCCTCGGGAGCGCGCCCGGTCGAGCGGTCGGTGGCGACCGATGTGTAGTCGAGATAGTCGACCACCGCGGGCTTGCCGAGCTGGACGCGACGGAGCGCGACGGAGCCGTGGGTGCGATCGAGACGGAATCCGGCATGGAGCTCGGTTGGTGTCGTGTCGCCGGGCTGACCATCGGCGAAGACGACGAGGAACCCGCCCGGCGGGATGACGGTGCCGGCAGGGAACACCCAGGCGCCGGCGTCCGTGTAACCGGGCGCCAACGACCAACCATCGAGCCCGACCGGCGTGGGGCCGCGGTTGATGAGCTCGATCCACGGCCCATGGGCGCCCTTGGAATCGACGATGCCAGTGGCGTTGTCCGGCAGCACCTCGTTGATCCAGACCGGCGGGAACCCGGGCAGCGAGACGGCGACGCTGTTGGTGGTGCCGGGTGTCGCCGGCGCGAGCTTCACCGGCGCGGGAGCGATGTCGATGGTGCTGCGGATGCCGCTGCCGGAGAGCCTGAGCGTGAGCGTGCCGCCCGTGGTTTCGGGCAGGTACCAATAGCTGAGCGTGTACGGCGCGCCTTGGACGAGCGGGGTGGCGAGATCCTGGTTGACGGCTGATCCGCG
Source organism: uncultured Verrucomicrobiota bacterium (assembly GCA_903916195.1). Classification (GTDB taxonomy): domain Bacteria; phylum Verrucomicrobiota; class Verrucomicrobiia; order Limisphaerales; family UBA9464; genus CAIVQB01. The sequence continues at coordinate 5,582 of CAIWVP010000143.1, forward strand.
GGTGCTGCCCGGGCTGGTGGCGACGAGGTGCAGGCTGGAGCGGCCCGAGTGCGCGACGGTCGTCGTGGTCGCCGTCTTGTCCATGTTGGGCGAGACGACGAACGCCCCGGGGAAGGCGGATTCAAAATCGCCGCCGGCGATGAGGTTCGCGCCGGCGTCGGGATCCGTGCCGGCGACGAGCTTGAGGTCGTCGATGTGCACCGCGCCGACGGTCTCGAGATAGATGTAGAGCGTGGAGCTGCTGGCCGTCCCTTGCTGGACGACGTGCTGCCACCGGGGCGTCGCATCGGTCCCCGCCGCGGCCCAGTTGGCGACGCGGGCCGGGTCGCGCCGGGCGTCGATGAGCTGGAGCGCGCTGCCCGTGCCGTCGGCTTCCGCGGGCCATGGGAGCGTGGCGCGGAGGTCGACGCGGGTCATCGGCACCAGGGCTCCGGGAGTCCCGGAGAAGATGCCGAGCACGGAACCCGCGCGGTCGAACCGGCCCGTCCATGTCCCCAGCACCGGGATGGCGGATCCATAGGCGGCGGCAAAGGCGGCGCGATCCTGGGCGACGACGAGGAACCTGCCCGGCGCGAGCAACGTCCCGGCAGGGAACTGGTAGTCCAGCTGCGCCGCCGAGAGGTGCATCCCGGAGAGGTCCTGCGTCGTCACGGCGGACGGGTTGTGCAGCTCGACGTAGGCGGCGTCGGCGACGCGCGGCTGGTACATGACCTCGTTGATCACCGCACGGAACTTCGGGACGGTGACAATCGTGAACGATCTCATGGCGCCCGGATCGCCGGCGACGCCGTCGGTGACCTGGACCGTGATCCGGTGGGTCGTCGCGCCGGTGTCGTCGGGCGTCGCCCAGGTGAAGCGTCCGCCGGCCGGGTCGATCTCGGCGCCGGCGGGCGCGGGCGCGACGAGCGAATAGCGGAGCGGCTGCTCCGGGATGTCGCCATCGGTCGCGATGGCGTCGAGCACGACGACCGATCCCTCCTCGACGATGACGTCGGTGATGGGCGCGAGCACCGGCGGTTGGTCGACCTCCCGCACGGTGATGCCGAAGGTCATCTGCCCTTGCAGCGCGGTGCCGCCCTTCTCGGTGGCGCGGACGATCAGCGGATAGGTCCCCGGGCCCTGGGCTTCGGTCGGCGTCCAACGGATGACGCCGGTGCCGGGATCGATGCCGACGCCTTCCGGCGGGTTGCCACCGAGGCTGTAGAGGAGCGGTCCGCCTTCGGGATCGGTCGCCTGGACCTGGACCGTGATCCGCTGGCCCTCGTCGACTTCCTGCGGGCCGAGCTGGGCGACGACGGGCGGGTTGTTCACCTCGTCGACGGTCACATTGAAGGTCCGGGTCGCGCTCGCGGACGGCGTGCCGTCGTCGGTCACGCGGACGACGATGGGGAAGACCTGGCCGCCTTGTGTCTCGTCGGGCGTCCAGCTGAAGAGTCCGGTGGATGGGTCGACCTCGGCCCCGGCTGGCGCTCCTGGGTCGAGCGAGTACTTCAACTTGTTGGCCGGCACATCGGGGTCGTTGGCGACGAAGGTGAGCGTCAGGCGCGATCCTTCGGCCGCGGTGGCGTCCGGGATGGCCGCGAGCAGCGGTGCGCGGTTGGCCTCGGTCACGATGACCTTGACGCGCTGCGACGCGCTGCGCGGCGGCGTGCCGTTGTCGGTGGCGCGGACGGTGAAGGTGAAGGTCCCGGGGCCTTGCTCCTCGCCGGGCGTCCACACGAACGCGCCGGTCGCCGGATCGATGGAAGCTCCGGCCGGCGAATCGGCGCCGAGTCCGTAGACGATGCTCTGTCCGGCGTCGGCATCGGTCGCCCCGGCCTTGAAGGACAAGAGCGTCTGTTCCGCGACCGTCTTGTCGGGGATCGCGGCGAGGACGGGCGGGAGGTTGCCGCCGCTGACGATGTCGGGACCGCGCGGCGTGGGCGCCGAGAAGCTGACCAACGGACCGGCCTCGCCGTCAGGGTACCGCCCTTGGCTGACGTCGTTGGACTGCGGGCCGAAGGTCAGGCCATCGACCAGCGTGCCATCGGGCGAGAACAGGCCGAGTTGTTCGCCGGTGAGCGACAGCTTGAAGTCGACGTGCAGGTCGCGGTTGGTGGCGACGTTCTGGCGGGTGTCGTTGTCCGCCCAGACGAGCAGGAATCCGCCGGGCGGGATGACGTAGCCGGGCGGGATGACGAACTGCGTGGAGTTGGTGAGGTTGTCGGTGAGCCGGTAGCTGGTGAGGTCCACGGCGGTGGTGCCCGCGTTGAAGAGCTCGAACCAGTCGTCGAACTTCTGGTCCGCCGGGTCCGCCAGCGTCGAGAGGTTGCCGGCCATGAACTCGTTGATGACGACGCGCACCTCGGGGAACGCGGGATCATTGGGCTTGCCCGGCGTGACGGCGTGGAACGACCGGCGTCCGCGTGGTTCACCGTCGGGATACGACCCGAAGCTGCGACCGGTCGGCAACTGGCGGTAGTCGAGATAGTCCATCACCGCGGCCACGGACCCCGAGCCTTGGATGCGGACGAGCGCGACGGATCCGGTGCCGGGATCAAGGCGGAAGCTGGTGTGCGGCGCGCCCACGGCGCTCTGCTCGGACCGGCCGTCGGCCCAGACGACCAGGAACGATCTCGGTGCGATGACGGTGCCGGCCGGGAACTGCCAGCGGGTGAGGTTGGTGTAGGTGTCGGTGAGGTAGAAGGCCGAAAGGTCGACGACGGAGGTGTCCGAGTTGTAGAGCTCGATGAAAGGCGCCTTCCTGCCGGTGTTGTCGAGCGGGCCGGCGACGTCATCGGGCAGCACCTCGTTCAACCAGACGAGCGGGAACGCGGGAAGGCCTTCCTTCACGATGTTGGCGCGGCCGGGGGTGACGCGGTTCACGTCGTTGGTCGGAGCGGCGGTCCAGTTGCCGACCCGATAGGTGTCGCTGGTCGGGTCGATGAGCTGGAGCGACGAGCCCGCTCCGTCGGCCTCGCCCGGCCAGGGTAGGTGATCGTCGTAGCGGACGTCGTCGATGACGCTGTCGTTCGTGCCGCCGGCGACGGGGTCTGGGCGCACCAGTTTCAGATGCTCGCCGCTGTTGGACAGCGAGCCGGGGAACTCGCCGAGCACCGCGACGGCGGCGCCGTAGGCGAGGGCGAACGCGCCGCGGTCCTTCGCCAGCACGAAGAATTTCCCGGGCTGGATCACGGATCCATCGGGGAACGTGTAGCCGGTGCCGTCGAGCCGGAAACCGGAGAGGTCGAACGGCGTGTTGGCCGAGCGGTTGAAGATCTCGACGAACGACGCGTCCGCCTCGGCAGGATTGTACTGGATCTCGTTGATCACCACGTTGTCCTGCGCGCGCGGGATGGCGCCGTTGTAGGTCACGACGATGCTCTTGGCCGCGCCGGGCACGGCGATGCCGGACCTGTCGACGCCGGTGAGGACGATCTCGTTCCGGACGCCGGTGAGGGGCACGACGACGGAGTAGGAGTTCTGGTCGGTCCAGGTCGCGGGGAAAGGCGCGCCGTTGACCGCGATGGCGGCGACGGCGAAGGGCGCCTTGCCGGTGAGCGTCGCGGTGGGCGAGGTGGAGGTGAAGTTGATCCCGCCGCTGGTGGTGATGGTCAACTGCGCGGTATCGTTGGCCTTGAGCTGGGTCTGGATGTAGGTGCGCCTCTGGGCGAGGTAGGAGGTCACCGTGGTCGGCGCGGTGATGCCGGCGATGCCGTTCTTGACCAGCGCGGAACGACGCGCGGCGATCACCTCCGAGTAGCGGTCCGGCTGCAGCGGACCCGCGAGGGCGTCCTGGTAGGCGCGCCAAAGCATGCGCCGGAAGGCCGGCGTGTCGTACATGCGGTTGACCACGGGGTCCTGTCCGCCCCATAGGCCGTCGGTCGCACCGTTTCCGTCGCCGAGGGTGAAGTCGATGTCCCACGGCATGAGCTTCCAGCGGTCGCTCGGCAGCTTGTAGGCGTACATGTTCTGGCCGACGGAGAAACTGTAGGAATCCCAGTTCCCGAGCACGCGGTGGTAGGCGAAGACGTGCATCCACTCGTCCATATCGACGAGGTTGAGCAGGCGCGGCACGTAGTTGCCGACGGGCGTGTTGTTGGCCGACGGGTCGTTGGCGGCAGCGACCAGGTCGAAGATGTTCGTGTAGTTGTTCGCCGTGCCCTGGTAGCCGCGCGTCTGCCAGTTGAAGCGGTAGCGCGGGAGCTTGTAGGCGCCGCCGGTGGTCTTGAACGACTCGAGCGTGGCACCCGTCGCGGCGAAGGTGGAGTTGTCGTCCTGGAACTCGAACCACACCGCGATCTTGTAGTGGTCGCCCTCGTCGGAGGACGGGAACCAGGCCTTCGCATAATCGGCCGTCGGCACCTCCTCGTCCTGGGTGAGGTTGTAGAACTGGCCGCCGTTCCTCCAGACCTGCATGTAGTGCGAGTGCAGATAGGGGATGCCCAACTCCTTGCCGATCCAGCCGCAGAGCTGGTTGCGCAGGCCGGTGGCTTCCTGGCCGCCGTTGCCGGTCGCGCGGAAGATCCGGTCGGTCACACCCAGCAGCGGTTCGTCGTCAGGATTGTTCAGCGCGTAGCTGCCGCCGCCGCCATGGAACGGGCTGCCTTTGTCGCGGAAGCCCACGTTGTAGACCACGCGGAAATCGCCGTAGACGAGCGTCGCGTCACGGTAGGTGTTGTTCAGCGCGCTGCTGCGCTGGCCGTCGACGGCCTGTGTGTTCCAGAGGTGGTAATGCGCGAAGCTGCCGACCGGGACCGTCTCGCCCCAGCGGACGAGGCACTCCTGCGCCGGCGCGGCGGCGGGGAAGGTCGTCGTCGCCGCGGTCGTGGCGTTGGCGTCCGATGCCTGGATGCGGAACGCGACCAAGGTGCCGGCGCCACGACCGGAGAGGGTCGCGGAATAGATGCCGTCGCCGGCCGCCGCGTCGCCGCCGGTCCCGTCGTCGCGCATGGCGACGGTGGTGAGCAAGGCCGCGGGATCGATGCGATAGCGGAGATTGACCGACGCGATCCCGTCGGCGTCCGAGACGCGGCAGGTGACCACGACGGCCTCGTTGGCGCGGGGCAACGGCGGCGTGTGGGCGACCTCGTAGATGGCAGGTCCCGCGTTCGCCACGGCGCGGCTGTTCGGCAGGCCGGGTGTGCCGAGGTTCTTGGGCACGGGCAGGCGGGCGCCGAGATCGAGCCATGCGCCGCGCAGCTTGAAGAGCACCTCGGGAACGCCGGCGATCCAGCGTGCTTTGGCTCGGATGGTCGCGGTGCTGCCGACGGTGAGCCCGCTGGCGAGCGCGGTGCGGATGCTGTTGATGCCGGTGTCGCCGTCGCCTTGGCCGCGGATGTGGAGGCTCCGCGTTCCAGCGATGGGATCGACGGCATCGGCGCCGGAGGTGCTGTGGTTGCCGTTGAAGACCCAGCTGGTCGCCGCGGCGCCGCTGCCGGTCTCGAAATCCGGGTTGCGGACCAGGTTGGTCACCGAGCCGTCGGTGGTGACCTTGAAGACCTCGACATCATCGACCAGCGCTTCACCGGTACCACCGAGCATCGAGATGTGCAGGCGGTTCGGCAGATAGTCGGTCGCGCCGTTGTCCAGCTTCCCGGTCGTCGAGACGGTGGTCCACCGGCTCTTTTTCGATTCATCGGAAGCCGCCCAGCTCGCGGCGCGCAACGGATCGGCGCGAGGATCGATGAGCTCCAGGCTGGACCCGCCGCCGGAGGCATACGGACCCCAGCGAAGGCCGGTGCCGTAGGCCACCTCCGAGACGACGATGTGGATCAGGTTGGTGGAGAGCTCGCCGAAGGCGTTCGTGACCACGATATCGTCCGGCTTGGCGAGCGCGACGTGGTCGCCGGAATCCTTGAGCGAACCTTGGTAATCCCCGCGCAGGTTGGCGGCGTTCAGCTGGGGATGGTTCCCCAAGAGGCGGGCTGGGTCTTTGGCGACCACGAGATAGCCGCCGGCGGGAACGATCGTGCCGGTCGGGAACTTGAGGTCGATTCCGTCGACGAACCTCCATCCGGAGAGGTCGACGGTGGCCGTGCCGCGGTTGAACAGCTCGACGTACTCGTCCGCGGTGTCGCCGCTGATCGGCGCGTACATCAGCTCGTTGATGACGATGTCTTCCAGCCGCCACGGGGCGTTCGCCGCACCGGGCGTCGGACGGTCGAGACGGCGGAAGGTGTCGGTACCGTCGGGCGACCGGCCGGAGGCGACGCCGTTCTCCTGCGCGCCGAATCGGATGACGTCGATGACGCGCGTCGCGTCGGGGTTGATCAGGAGGACGGTCTCGCCGGCGGCATCCAGGCGGAACCCGAGCTGCGTCTCGTCGAAGGCCAGGAAGCCGCGCGCCGGGAGGATCGTGCCCGGGGGCAGCCGGAATCGGTTGGTCGCCGGATCGTCGGTGAGGAAGCAACCGCTGAGGTCGACCGGCGACGGGGTGCGGTTGTGGAGCTCGACGTAGTCCAACTGCGGAAGGTCGGTGTGGGCGAGGATCTCGTTGATGACCACGCCGCGATGCGGGTGGGCCGACAGGGTCTCCAACCGTCCCGGCGAGCCGCCGACCACTTCGCTCTGGCCCCATGCGCGGGCATCGCTCTCGCCGTAGCTCGGGTTGCGCAAGGCGAGCGAGTGCCCCGTGCCGTCGGCCGCGACGGGCCACGGAGCGCGGGTTCCGTAGGTCAGGTCGAGCTTGATGGCGCCGCTCGCGTCGGTGAGCCGCACCGTGTCGCCCGAGTTGCCAAGGGATCCGGTGAAGGGGCCGACCACGTTCGTTATGCCGTGGACGGACTTCAGCCGCTCGGGGTCCGAGGCGACCACGACGATGTCGCCGGCCGGCAGGCGGAAGCCCTGCGGGAAGGTGAACTGCACGCCGCCCTTCAGCTGCCATCCACCCATGTCCTCGAAGATCGAATCCGCGTTGTGGATCTCGATGAACTCGAGCTCGCCGGCCGCGGCCGCGGCTTTCGGATGGTACATCACCTCAGAGAACACGAGGCCCGTCCGGCGGCTGGTCGGTCCCATCGGCTCGCGGTCGCGCACGAACGGCACGACCGTCGTCGACGTCGTGGCGCCGTGGTCGCGGAACTGGGCGGAGGCCACCGCCTTCGCGTCGCCGCTGCAGAGCGCGAACCCGACCTGGACCTGCGTCGGCAGCGTGACCGTCGCGGTGCCGAGCTGCGTCCAGGACTTCCCGTCGAGGCCCGCGAAGCCGGTGAGCACGTTGCCGACGCGGCGGAGGCGGAGCCACGTCTGCGGATAGTTCACCGGGAATCCGCCCGACAAGGTGGCGGTGGTCGCGGCGGCGCCGGTGGTCGCGCGCGATTCAAAGAAGCAGCCCACCTGCGGCGATGCGCCGAAGATGCCCGCGAACGCCGCGTTGGTGGCGAGCGAGCCCCGCACCATCAGGCCGGCGTGCAGGAACGGATCGGTCATCGTCGCCGCGGCGACGCGCACCTGGAGGTCGAAGTTGCCGTCGCGCTGTTCCCAGGCGAACTGGAGCTGGTCGGCCGTCCCTCCGATGTCCGAGCCGCCGCCCGACACGTCGTACCCGCCTTGGGCGATCCGTTGGATCGATCCGCCCGTCGCACCGATGTCCTGCGAGACCAGCTCCAGCGCGAGGAAGGTGATCGAGCTGCCGGCCTGGATGGTGTTCGGCACCCGCGCCCGGTCCTGCACGCCGGCGGCGCGGACCGTGTACGTCGCACCGAAAGTCACCGGAGTCGTCGTCAGCACGACGGTGTCCGGAGTCGGCCCGGGAGCGGCGCCGGTGACGGTCACGCCGCCATCGACCGAGTAGTTGCCGGCGATGACCGCGGTCGCTGCCGAAACGGGTTCGCTGAATGAGATCCGGACCGAGGTCGGCCCGAGAAAGACGCCCCCGAGCAACCGCGGCGGGGTGGTGTCCGGCAGGACCCGGAGCGTCGCTGCGGCGGAGACGACCGAACCGAGCTTGTTGGTGACCGTGGCGGCGAAGGTCGCACCGTCATCGGTGATGGCGGCGGGGCCGTAGGAGAGCACCAGTCCGGTCTGTCCGGCGACGACCGTCCCGTCGCGGCGCCATTCGGCCGCGAAGACGTCGGGGTTCTTCACCGTCACGGCGAACGTGGCGATCCCGCCTTCGACGACGGTGGTGTTGGTCGGTTGCCCGGTGATCTCGGGGGCGGTGAACGACGTGCCCCACGGCAACAGGTAGGTCGCGGGGATGGGGCCTTCGTCCTTGCCGTCGGGCCTTAGCCAGCGCACGGCCAAGTTGTCGCCGCCGCCGCCTTCTTTCTGGAGCGCGAGGATATAGTAGGCCTTGCCTGCCTCGAGCGCGATCGGGGCCGATTTCTGCCCGGGGAACTTCGTCCATTCGCGCGCGCCCGTCCATTCCGACACCACGGCGATCTGGCGGGTCTTGGCCGGGGTCTCGTCGGTGCTGAGATACAGGACGCCGTTGTCGTCGGTGGCGATCCAGAAGGTGTAGTTGCCGGTGACCGGCGGGATGACGTAGCCGTGCATCCGCTGGCCGTAGCTCTCGTCGAAGTCGCTCGGCGATTCGAAGAAGTCGGTGACGAAATTCGTGAAGGTCGGCGACTTGGGATAGATGGGCGCGTTGGTGAGCTCGGCGACCGAGTTGCCGCCGATGCCTTGGTACACTTCACGCAAGAGCGATCCGGCCCGGGCCGGCGCGAGCATGGCCGTGGCCAGCAGCAGTGCCGCGAGGATGAGGTCGAAGCGCCGATACGGCACGAATCGGACAGGGAACACGGAGCTCATGGAGGGAAAGTGGACCTGATGGTGGATCGCGCGACCGGCCAAGGCCAGGGACGAGGCCATCCCTCGGGTGATGCGGGCAGGGCAGGGCCATCGGTGGTGCGATCTCATCATGACGAGCGGATATGGAAGCAGGTCCCGAGCCGGGATCGAAACCGATTCGGTAAGAAACTCCATGGAAGCGGGCAACAGGGGGCGGTAGGGCTGCGCTCACGAGAAACCTCTTGGTCCTGACGGGATCTCCGCGGTTCGCCGTTCGGAGCGGCCCCGCACCCGGCCGGTCCGGCGGCGGTGGTGCGTCCGAAGTTTTCGACACCCAACGATGAAGATCATCAGCGGGCAGCATGAAAGAGCGGGGACATCTCGTTCCGTCGTTCCCACGGGTTCGTCACGGGTTTGGAGCGAGATCGTAGCGGTCCTGCGCTTGGTCGGATCCGGCACCGCTGGCTACGGTGCCGTGTGATGGAACACGGCACGTCCGCTCCCTTTCCCGCCACGGTCCCTGATCCCCGGTCCCGCTCCGCGGCGATGCCGAAGTGGCTGGGGCTCTTTTCCGGCGCCGCCGTTCTGGCGGCGGCTCTCGTGCTCGATCCCGCCGCGGTGATGGCGGTCACGGAACCGGTCGGGACCCCGCTCCGCGCCATCGCGGGCCGGTTGGGTTCGGCCTTGGATTGGCCGTGGGTCCTGGGCTTCGCGTTGCTCGTGGCGCTCGTCGCCCATCTGGCGGGCAACCGTCTGATGCGGCAGACCTGGACCGCGGTCCTCGTCGCGGGCGCGATCATCGGGATCACCGCCACGACCGTGCGAAGCGTCACCGGGCGGACGCGTCCCGGAGCGGCGGTGGAGCAGGGATGGCACGGACCTTACCACGAGGGCCGTTGGCTGGTGGGCGTGCGCGACCACAACGCTTTCCCTTCGGGCCACACCGCGACCGTCGCCGGCATGGCCGCGCTGCTTCTGCGCCGCCGGCACCGGATGGCCCCGCTGGCGGTCGCGCTCACCTTTTTGGTCGCCTGGTCACGGATGGCGGTCGGCGCCCACCGGCTGTCGGATGTGGTCGCTTCGATGGTGCTGGCCGCCGTGCTCATCCGGCCGGTGGAGGATCTTCTTCCCGACATCTTCTCGCGTCCGCACGGAAGCGACGATGCGGATCCCTCGTCCGCCGGTCTCGACCGCCGCGGTCCGCTCGCGGCCAGGAACACCTGAGCCGACGAAGGGTCGCCTTGGTCCGCCTGTCGGCCCTTGGCAGGCCGGCTCGCGGACGGAGACATCCGCGGACGCCGGCCCAGCGAAGTCGCGCCAGCGTCGTGGAGTGCGCGGGTCCTGTCGCGCTTTTGGGCCGGCCGCGAGAAGGCGGAGAAGACACAAGGACCGCAGCGGCTCCTTCTGCGCCACCGGTTCCGTCCAGTAGCAAGACGTGCTTCCCAAAGCGGCAGAGGACTGCCGTGGTCCAAAACCTAGCGGAACTCCTCGCCGCCCCGGTGATCCGGACGCCCACGTCCGCGTGGGCCGCTGGCTGTGCCAGGATGGTCCGGCGCACGGGGTCGGGCACCCACGGTCCGGTGGCACGAACGGCCCCGAGGGGAAACCCGGTGAAGCGCCGCGCGGGCGGGCGAGGGCATCCGTTCCACGGCATCGTTCCACCTGACCGCTACTCGGGTCTCGTCGTCGGCTTGGGCCGCATCGTGCGGAGACTTTGCAGATACTGCCGGGCCTGGGCGTTCTTCGGGTCGAGGCGCAAGGTCTCCTGGAACTCCGATGTCGCTTCGGCGATCGCGCCGGCCTTCGCGAGCGCCACGCCGTAGTTGAACCGGCCGGAAGCGTAGTTCGGCCGGAGCCGCGTGACCTCCTTGAACTCCGCCAATGCCTTGGCCATGTCGCCACGAGCGGCGTGCTCGATGCCGAGCAGATAGTGCGGCTCCCAATATCCGGGTTGTAGGCGGATCGCTTCGGCCAAGGTGGCCATCGCCTCGTCCACGTGCTTCTGGGCGCCTTGGACGTGCGCGATCTGCACCAGGACACGGGGGTCCTCGGGACGCTGCTTCTGCACGGTCGTGAACTCCGCCAAGGCCTCGACGTAGCGTTTTGCCCGCAGATGGATCTGACCGCGTTCGATGCGGGCCTCGCCCAGGTCGGGTCGCAGACGGAGCGCCTCGTCGAGCGCCGCCATCGCATCCGGATCCTTCTGCTGGCGGGACAAGAGGCGTCCGGCCTGGAAGGTCCCGAGGTGATGGTGCGGTAGGAGCGCGGCGACCTTCTGCCATTCGGCGGTCGCCTCGGGCACGAGCCCGGCCGCTTCGAGGAACTCGGCATAGCCCTCGTGCAGGCGGGGATCGGACGGCCCCGCGGCGATCGCCTCGTCGAAGATCTGCCGTGTGCCGGCGACATCGGCGGACCGCACCTGTTCCCGCAGCCTGCGGATGGTGGCGACCATCGCGATGCTGCGGTCGAGATGGCTGAGCTGGTTGGTGAACGGCGCGTCGGAGAGGCGCTGGAGCATCGACTCGTAGGCGGCGAGACGGTTCCACGGGGTCAACCCGAGCCGTCGCGCGCAGAGCTCGGCCGAGGCCCATCCCGGCGCGGCCTTCGCCGTGGTCGCGGCGGGCAGGTCGCGAGCGATCGGTTCGGCGATGAGCCGGGCGACGCGGTAGTTGCCGTCGAAGTTGAGATGGACGTGGTCGAAGAACAGCTCGTCGCCCGGAAGGTTGCCCGGGCTCTGCTTGGCGAGGTCGGCCTCGACATCGACCCAGCGGACTCCGCGGTCGGCGAAGCGCGCCGCCACCTCGCGGATATCCGCGTTCATCGCGCCGTCGGTGCGGAAGGGCAGGGCATCGGTGTCGCGGGCCTTCGCGAACAGTTCCCGTGCGCGCTGCGGATCCGCCGCCTGCACGGCGCATTGGCCGGCACGGAACTGCAGCTCGGCGAAGAGCGGGTCCTTCTCCGCTGCCTGGCCGTAGAGCTTCGCGGCTTCGTCCCACTTCTGCGCGGCCTGCGCCCGGATCCCGGCATCGAACAGATCCTTCCAAGCGGTGCGGTCGGCGGTGGCGGGCCCGCCGCCGTTCAACGATGCGAACGGCGAGCAGTCCTTGAGGTTGCTGGCGACGGTGCACACCACCGGTCGGGCGCCGGCGCGCAGGCCGGTGGCGACGATGTCCTCCAGGTTCTTGCGGAAATGCGCGTGGACGATCTCGCGGCTCGCCGCATCGGGCGCGAGTTGCTGGCGGAGGAACATCTTCATGCCCTCCCACGCGACCGGCGGCTGGTCCTTGCCCTTCGCGCGGCCGGCGGCCTCGACCAGCCATTGGCCGAGGCGCGTCGACCGGAGCGCGAGCGTGGCGCGGATGAACGGCAGCTGCGGGGCCTTGGCGCCGAAGATGGTGTTCGCGCCGAACGGCCCTTCCATCTCGTTGTTCCCCATGTACACGACCCACAAGTCGCCGTCGTAGCGGGCGCATTCGCGGGCGATGGGCAGGATGGCGTGGGAATTGATCGCCGTCATGGCCACGCAGACCACCTCGAAGTCGGTGCCGGGGAAGCGCTCCTTGAGCAGCACTTCCAGGAAACGTCCGAAGCCGTAGCCCGGCTTGGGGTCGCCGAGCGCCGCCGATTCGCCGAAGAGGAAGATGCGGATGGATCCGGGCCGCTTGGCCGCGCGGAAAAGCACCGGTGCGGGGCTGCGCGCGACGGAAGCCGGGAAGAAGCGCCATCCGAACTTGTCGTTCTCCACCACCACGCGCCCGCCCTGGACCGTGCGCTCGAGCAGGAACGACGTCTCGTGGCCGCGGCCCGCCAGACGCAGCGCCGCCTCGGCGCCGCCGAGCAGCAGCACCGGCACCAAGGTCGCCGCCAGCAGACGGAACATCCATCGTCGCAGCGGACGGACGGGAGCGCCGGGGGGCGGCGCGGTGGAGGGCTCAGGGCGATGGTTCAATGGGGTGATGCCTAGCGGTTGGCCGCGCCCGCGGGAAGTTTGAAATCCGTGCGAAGGCGATGCGCACCCGCCTCGGAGGGACGAGTTCCACGGGGTCCTGGATCCTCCCGTCCCTCGCGCCGAAGAAGTGGAGGGCTAGCGGAGGGTTCCCCGCTGTTTTCGGTGGGATGACAGGGAGTCCGGGGGCAAGACGCCTGAAAGATTGTTCCATGGGTTGCTGGGTCCGGGGTTGAACCGCGAGGTGGGGGAAGGCCGCTTCGAGCGGGAAAGCGGGATCGTCCCCTTGGGAGGTCCGCGAGACCCCGCCGCTCTGGGAAGTGGTGCGCTGCGCCAAGGACACCGGCCTGGTCTTTTGCGACGACCACACCGAGGTGCTGACCTGGCGGCACGTCGATGTCGTCCAGCATCGCTGAGGGATCACCTGCCGGTTGCCGCCCGTGCGGCCCCGTCTTCCGGGTGCATCCGCCACGGGAAGGGTTGAGCAGGCACTTCACCCAGGAGTCCGAGGCCTTCACCCTGCTGCTCCTGCGTGGGAGGCCCATGGGCCCGGTGCCGAGCGGGTCGGCGAAACCGACACGCGACGGTGGCGGATGCTTTTCCGCCGGGTGGATGCCGCCTACGCCCCCGCGGACTTCAGCAACGTGTGCTGTGTCGGCGTGGACGAGCTGATCGTGCGCAAGGGCCACGGATTGGGCCGCAAGCCGGCAGGAAGATAGAGGGGATGGACCGGGGTCTCGCCGTCCTTTGCAAGCCTCAGATAGCTGAGCCCCTTGTGGCTACGAAGCAGCTCCACCAGTTCCCTTCCGCGGTTCCGGAGAGCCTTCGGTGGCTGACCGAACGCCAGGACGACCTTCTCGGCCTCCGCGGCCATCTCCAGGATCGCTCGGTCGTTCTTCGGGCCGATGGGATCGGACACCTCCAGCAGTCTGTCTTTGTCGGTGGAACGGTAAGCGTGGACGTTGCCGATGAGCTGTCCGCCGTAGCCCCAAGAGCGGGCAAACTTCCCCGTCTTGCGCAGGGTCGGGTCGCTATGGTCCATGCAGGCGACGCTGGGGTTCATGAGCAGCCACAGGACGAGCGGCTTGGACGGATCCCAGATCTCCCGAAGCTGGTAACGGTATCGCTGGCACTCCGAAAAGACGGCGGTGACGGTGGAATCGGCCGACCAAGCGGGGCGCACCTTGCCGCCGGGATCGTGGTCCGGAAGGGATGGGCTCATGGGGTCGCTGCGGGCGGGCCGCTCCGCCGTGTCCTGCCGGTGAGGCGTTTCTGCATCATGCCTTGATGGAGTGAGCGGGTTGTCGCCGGCCGTTGCTCCAGCAACGCCGGATCCATGTCCATCTCTTTCAGCAAGGCTGCGATGGCGGCCCAACGAGGGTCGATGAGGGCCTTCACAACGGCGCAAGACGCCGCATCTCGGCGGCAGGCTTCAAGGATGGCCCATGGGTCTTGGATATCGGCATATCGGCATTTCAGCGTGCGTTGCACAACTTGAACGCGACGGTGCATCAGGGCACGCGAAAACGGGGCCGCCGTGTCCGTCTTGTGTCCATCGCAGCCGTTGGTTGTCGCAAACTCGGCTTGCACCGATTGGAAGCCACCATAAGGTCGTCTGCTCCGGATTTTGATACCTGAACGATGAGCACCGCCGCTTCCGACCTCGCCTTCACCGACACGTTCGCTCGCCGCCATATCGGGCCTGATGCGGCCGAGCAGTCCTCCATGGCCGCCCGTTGCGGATACCCATCGGTCGACGCTCTCGTGGATGCCGCCGTCCCCTCCCATATCCGCAGCGAACGGCCGTTGGACCTGACCGCCCTTCCGGGAGCGCTGAGCGAGTTCGATGCGTTGGCTCGGCTCCGGTCGGTCGCGACCAAGAACCAGGTGTTCCGGTCGTTCATCGGGATGGGTTATCACGACACCATCACGCCGCCGGTCATCCAAAGGAACATCCTCGAGAACCCGGGCTGGTACACGCAGTACACGCCCTATCAGGCCGAGATCTCCCAAGGCCGGCTCGAAGGCCTGCTCAATTTCCAGACACTGGTCACCGACCTCACCCAGCTCGACATCGCCAACGCCTCGATGCTCGACGAGGCCACCGCGTGCGCCGAGGCGATGATGCTCTGCCATCGCATCAAGGAGGCCGGGACCGCCGTGTCCGGCGCCGCCAGGAACACCTTCCTCGTCGCGGACCACTGCCATCCGCAGAACATCGATATCGTCCGCACCCGGGCCGAGGCGCTCGGCATCACCGTCGTCGTCGGCGACTGGCGCGCGTTCGCGTTCTCGCCCGAGGTCTTCGGCGTGCTCGTGCAGAACCCGGCGACCGACGGTTCGCTCACCGACCTCACCGGTCTTTCAGCCACCGCCCATGCGGCCGGCGCGCTCGTGGTGGTGGCGACCGACCTGCTCGCGCTCACCTTGCTCAAGCCGCCCGGTGAATGCGGCGCGGACGTCGCGGTGGGCAGCGCCCAGCGCTTCGGCGTGCCGCTCGGCTACGGCGGGCCCCATGCCGCTTTCTTCGCGACTCGCGACGCGTTCAAGCGCCAGATGCCCGGCCGGCTCGTCGGGGTGTCCAAGGATGTCCGCGGCAAGCCCGCGCTCCGCCTCTCGCTCGGTACCCGCGAGCAGCACATCCGCCGTGACAAGGCGACCTCGAACATCTGCACCGCGCAGGCCCTTCTCGCCAACATGGCGATGGCTTATGCCTGCTACCATGGGCCCGGAGGCCTGACCGCGATCGCGCGGCGCATCCACACGTCGGCCCGGATCCTTGGCGCGGGACTGGAGAAGCTCGGGCTCAAGGTCGCGAACACGACGTTCTTCGACACGCTCACCGTCCAGGTGAAGAACGCCGCCGAGATCCACAAGCTCGCCGAGGCGCACCACATCAACCTCCGCCGCGTCGACGCCACCCACGTCGGCATCGCCCTCGACGAACCGGTCACCGCCGCGGAGCTCGACCTCCTCTTCAAGCTCGCGGGCCAGTCGTCCGGCCTTTCCGGAGGCCTGCCCACGGTGAAGTCGCTATCAGGTTCGATCGATTCCGCGGGCCGCCTCGAAGGCATCCCGTCCGGCCAGCACCGCACCTCCGGGTTCCTCGCGCATCCGGTCTTCAACCGGCACCATTCCGAGACGGAGCTGCTGCGCTATCTGCGCCGGCTCGAATCGAAGGACCTCTCGCTCTGCCACAGCATGATCCCGCTGGGCAGCTGCACGATGAAGCTCAACGCCACGGCCGAGATGTTCCCGCTGAGCTGGCCGGAGTTCTCCAAGCTGCATCCGTTCGCGCCGGTCGCCCAGACCCGCGGCTACCAGCAGATGTTCGAGGAGCTCGAGCTGTGGCTGGCGGAGGTGACCGGTTTCGCCGGCGTCTCGCTCCAGCCGAACGCCGGCTCCCAGGGCGAATACGCGGGCCTGCTCGTCATCCGCGCCTGGCATGCTTCGCGCGGGGAAGGACATCGCGACGTCTGCCTCATCCCGACCAGCGCGCACGGCACCAACCCGGCCTCCGCGGTCATGGCCGGCATGAAGGTCGTCGCCGTCGACTGCGACCAGGACGGCAACGTGGACGTCGCCGGACTCAAGGCCAAGATCGCCGCGCACCGTGCGGAGCTCTCGTGCCTGATGGTCACCTATCCTTCCACGCACGGCGTGTTCGAGGCCGCCATCAAGGAGATCTGCGCGCTCGTCCACGAGGCCGGCGGCCAGGTGTACATGGACGGCGCGAACATGAACGCCCAGGTCGGCCTGACCTCGCCCGGCTTCGTCGGCGCCGACGTCTGCCATCTGAACCTGCACAAGACCTTCTGCATCCCGCACGGCGGCGGCGGTCCCGGTGTCGGCCCGATCGGCGTGGCCGAACATCTCGTGCCGTTCCTGCCCGGGCACTCGGTCGTGAACCTCGGCGGCGAGGACCCCATCGGTGCCGTCAGCGCCGCGCCTTGGGGCAGCGCCAGCATCTGCACGATCTCGTGGATGTATATCGCGATGATGGGGGCGGCCGGCCTCACCCATGCCACGAAGGTCGCGATCCTCAACGCGAACTACATCGCCAAGCGGCTCGAGGCCCACTTCCCGACGCTCTACCGCGCGAACGGCCTTGTCGCCCACGAGTGCATCCTCGACCTGCGCCGTTTCAAATCGGTCACCGCCGAGGACGTCGCGAAACGGCTCATGGATTATGGCTTCCATGCGCCGACCCTCAGCTGGCCCGTGGCGGGCACGCTCATGGTCGAGCCCACCGAATCGGAACCGCTGTGCGAGCTCGACCGCTTCTGCGACGCGATGATCTCCATCCACGACGAGATCGTGGAGATCGAGGAGGGGCGCGAGGACGCCAAGAACAACCTGCTCAAGAACGCGCCGCACACCGCCGACCAGGTGACTTCCGATGGCTGGGGCCGCCCTTACAGCCGGGAGCAGGCCGCTTTTCCCGTGGACGGCCTGCGCGACTGGAAGTTCTGGCCCTCGGTCGGCCGCGTGGACAACGTCTTCGGCGACCGCAACCTCGTCTGCTCCTGCGCGGGCATGGAAGCGTACCTGCCCTGAACGGAGATGCCCGTGATGGCGGTCGCGGGACTTCGTCGGAAGACGAAGGGGCAGGGGATCCGCCGCCGCCCCCGGGTTCCCCGAAGCGCGCCGGCGACGCCGACAAATCCGTCGGTCCCATCGCGGTTTCGGCTTTGGGCGCGGGTGGCCGGACCTTAGATTCACGACATGTCAGCGAGACCCAAGGTGGCCGTCCTCGGCACCGGTTCACTTGGCAAAGAGCATGCCCGGATCTACGCGGAGCTCGCGAAAGCGGGACCCGCGGAGTTCGTCGGCGTGTTCGATGTCGATACCGGCGCAGCGCGCGCGCAAGCGTCCAAGCACGGCGTCCGCGCTTTCGCCAGCGTGGCCGAAGCCGCGGCGGCGAGCGACGCGTTGAGCGTGGTCACGCCGACCACGACGCACTTCGCGCTAGCCCAGGAGTTGCTTACCCTCGGAAAGCACGTCCTCGTCGAGAAGCCGATGACCGACAACGCGGCGCAGGCCGCGGCACTGGTGGCTTTGGCGCAGAGCCGCGGCGCGGTGCTGCAGGTCGGGCACGTCGAGCGGTTCAACCCGGTGTTCAGCTATCTGGAGCAGGTGGCGACCGACCCTCGGTTCATCGAGTGCCATCGGCTTTCACCCTTTCCGGCGCGGAGCACCGACATCGGTGTGGTGCTGGACCTGATGATCCACGACCTCGACGTCGTGCTGGCGTTCGTGAAATCGCCCTTGGTGGCCGTGGACGCGGTGGGCATCCCCGTGCTGAGCACGAGCGAGGACATCGCCAACGCCCGGTTGCGCTTCGCGAACGGCTGTGTGGCGAACCTCACCGCGAGCCGGATCAGCCCCGAACGCCTGCGGAAGATCCGGGTGTTCAGCGGCGGCGGCGCGGCGAAGGAGACCAGCTACATCAGCCTCGATTACCGTGCGCAGGAGGGCTTCATCTATCGGCTGGCCCGCGACGGAGAGAGCGAGAGCTCCTTGCTCAAGAAACTGTTGGCGTCAAAGGACAGCTCGTTGGTGAGCGAGTTCGGCGGCAAGAGGATCGTCCGGGAGCCGGTGCCCATCACGAAGGAAGAACCGCTCAAGCTGGAGCTGGCTCACTTCATCCAGTGCGTCGCAGAACGGCAGACGCCGAAGGTGAGCGGTGCCCAGGCGAAGGCCGCGTTGGACGTCGCGTTCGAGATCACGCGGCAGATCGCGGCCGCGGCGCCTCCGGCCTGACACCGGCTCGGGCCGGATGAGCGGCCCGGATGTTGGGCAGGCCCGGGCGCCGACCTTCGGTCAGGTCCGGCGATCGACCGCAGGTCGATCCGGAGCCCGGCCCCATTTTGGCTGGAATCGACGGGACCGCCACGGGACTGGATCAACTGTTGTCCAGCTGAGACGGGTGGCTGTTCTGCAATTCGTTCCACCGCACCGATTGGCGCACCAATGCGGCGCCGTCCTTGAGGGCCAGCTTGGTCTTGATGTTGGCGCGGTGGGCGTCGACGGTCTTGGGGCTCAGCTTCAGGCGCTCCGCGATGGAACGGGTGCTATGACCTTCGCCCAAGAGCCGGAAGATCTCGAACTCCCGGTCGCTCAGGCGGTCGAGCATGAGGTCGCGGTTCGGGTTCGAGGGCGTGCGGCGGCCGAGGTTGCCGAGGAGCTCGGACGCGACGCGGTCGGTCACAAAGACGCGGCCATCGGCCACCGAGCGGATGGCGGACAACAACTTCTCCCCGCCGACCTCCTTCATCACATAGCCGCGGGCACCCGCCCGGAGAGTGCGTTCGGCATAGAGCATCTCGTCGTGCATCGAGACGACGAGGACCGGAAGGTTGGCGTTGAGCGCCTGGAAATCTTTCAGGACCTCCAAACCGTTGCGGTCGGGGAGGCCGAGGTCGAGCACGACGATGTCGGGCGACTGCGTGGTGATCATACCGATGGCCTCGGAGGCGTTGCCGGCCTCGGCGCAGACCACGAGATCGGACGTCGCGTTGATCAGCATCGTGAGTCCGGCGAGCATCAACGGATGGTCGTCGACCAGCAGGACGCGGAGCTTCCGGATGGCGGCCGCGGTCAAAGGCGGCCGGGTCTTCAAGGATTGGTCGATCGGTGCAGGCTCCGGCGCGGGTTCGATGTTGGCGCGGGTCGGTCGCCGGGCCGACGAGGCGGCGTGCTCACCGGCAGGCGGGGTGGCCGACACGGGGG
>CAIWVP010000144.1 GCA_903916195.1 uncultured Verrucomicrobiota bacterium
GGAGGTTTCGGTGAAGAAGTCTTGGGAGGGGTGGTCTTCGCAAGGTCGGCCTTCACGGCCGGCAGTGGAGCCTTGGCCACGGCAGCCTTGGTCACGGTATTCGCCGGAGGGGCCTGGACCGCGGACGCTTTGGCGGGGGCCTGCGACGTCAGAGCAACCGGTTTCTTGACCGATTTCTCCGGCTTCGGGGCCGCGACTTTCTTCGGGGCGTCTTTGGCGGGCGACTTCTTGTCTTTCGGCTTAAGCATACAGATGAACCAAGGGACCTGGACGGAAACGAGCGGACCACTATCGAAATCGGAGGAGGTCAAGTCAAGGGATGGCTCCTGTCAAGGGATGGCTCCTGTCAAGGGATGGCTCCGCATCGTGGACACAGGGCCGGCGCACTTCGATCTGCGGTGGAATCCAGGCCGGATCAGACCAGTCGCGACGATCGGGGCGGAGTCGAGCCGGCGGTTTCTCCCGCGAAGGATTTTGGGGTCCGCTGGCCTCGAGCACGCTGTTCATGTCCCGGCCCCGCGATTTGCCCTTGTGCATGAAGACGGAACGGGTAGAACGACCAGCAGTCCCCGATCTTTCATTTCCTACCCAGCCATGGACACCACCCGATTTTTCCGCAAGGACCGCGCCTTCACCCTGATCGAGTTGCTCGTCGTCGTGGCGATCATCGCCATCCTCGCAGGGATGCTCCTGCCCGCTCTGGCCAAGGCCAAGGCCAAGGCCCAAAAAACGCTGTGCGTGAGCAACGGCAAGCAGTGGGGTCTCGCCGTGAACATGTATGCCGGCGACAACAACAACTCGTTCCCCGACAACGCCAACGGCCAAGGATTCAGTTGGATGATGCCGTCGATGAGCAATTTCTGGAACAACTACCTCATCAAGAACAGCCGCACCACGGCCAAGACCGTGCGGCAGGCCAACGACGTGCTGTTCTGCCCGACCGATGCGTGGCACCGCGCCGCCGAGGCGGGCATGATCTCCAAGGACACCGACGAACAGCTGATCGGCTACTTCTACCTGCCCGGCCGCAAGAGCGGCGACGGCGACGTGACCAGTGGTGCCCAAGGAACCTCCGAATGGTTTTTCCGGAAGAAGATGAACGGTTCGTTCGGTTCTGCCCCCATCCTCATCGACCGCCTGCAAGGATTGGGCCCGAAGACCACCAATCTCTACAGTTCGAAGCTGACCTGGGTGACCGATTACAACGGCAAGAAGGTGCCGACCTCGGTGCACCGGATCGCGGGTGGCGCGCCGGACGGCGGCAACTTCACCTTCGAGGACGGCCACGTGGAATGGTACAAAGGCCAGCGGGTAGGCCTCGGGTCCGACTACGGCGGATGGCAGTGCTTCTTCAAGGTCCCCACCGCGGACCAGCCTTGAGCGCGATGCCCGGCGAGATCGGCGGGATCCGGTCCACCGCGGCGCGTCAAGCTCAGCGGCCTTTACGGACGGGTCGGCGCCGCGATGGCGCTCCCGATCGGTCCGACCCGCCGGGTTGAGGATCTGGAAAGTGCCGGCGACCACGGGGTGCGATCGGCAGTGGCGGGCGCGGTGGCTGAAGTAGCGCAGAGTTGGACTCCCGTATCGCGGATCTGGAATCCGCAGGCGCTGCGACCGGTGTGCGGCCTCGGCATGCCGACGCCCTGCCGGGCACGACTCGGCGAAACAGCAGCAGATTGAAAATCTGCGCCACGAGTTCGCGCCGATTCCGATCCATCCCTCGACCGCGCCGGTCGTGGCCCGGTTGGCGGATGGCGTGACGTAGCGGATGGCGTAGACGCCGGCAGGTGCTGCAGAGGCGACGCGGTTGTAGGTGCCGAGGTGGTCTTGACCGCGCTGGTGTCAGCGGCGACACCGAATGGGCCCGGGGCGCCGAGGGTCGCTCCGTGAGCCGAAGCCTCACTTGGTCCGGACGCGGAAGAACGCTCCGGCCGCATCGGAAGGCACGACCATACCGGCTTCCGGGAAACGTCCAGGGACCTGCCCCACGAGGGTCTCCGGTCCGTCCGCCGCGACACGCCGGAGCACTTCGTAGATCACGGCGGTCGTCGCCGGCCAACTCAACCGGACCCGACCGGGCGACAACTCGGTGGATCCGATCCGGAACGGCGTCCCTGAGGACATCGGATCGCTGCCGGCCAATTGTTCCGCGGCGTTGTCCTGGCCATCATGGTCCGGATCATCGCGCGGGCCCATCGCCAAGGAACCGAACCGCGCCAACTCCCAGGCATCGTCCAACCCATCCGCGTCGACATCGACGATCGGCACACCGTGGAGGACCAGTTCGACCGAATCGACGGTGCCCGTCATCCCGGTCGCCTCGTCGGTCACCGAGAGGGTCCAGGTGCCGGTCGCTGCTTCGCCCAGGTGGTGCACCGATGAATAGGCCCATCCGTCCGGCGCAGCGCTCGAGCTGCCGCCGGGGCGATGGAGGATGCTGGTCGTGCCCGAGGGCGACCGCAGCGTCACCCGCAGATCGGACATGCGCGGATGCCGCCAATGGAGACGGACCTGGACATGCTCCACGACCATCCCTTCCGCGACCTGGAACACGAAACGCGCAGGATCCAGGCCGAGCGAGACCCGGACGGCCACATTGGTCGCGACCTGCGCGCGCAAGGCCTCGCCATTGTCGTGGCCGAGCAGCACCGCCGGGATGGCGACGAATCCCGTGTCGCGCATGATCGTCCGTTGGTCGGTGCCTTCGTTGTTGACGATGACTGCGAAGGCCGCGCCCGCGCCGGCCGCGAAACCGATCTTTTCGACGAAGGTACCGGGCTTCCGGGTCATGAGCATCCCGGCACCGGTGAAGTCCTTCCCGGGCGCGCTGATGGCTTGACCGACATCCACCAACCGCAAGCTCGCGGTCGGGATGTCCGGATGGATCCCGACCGACCCGCTCGCGGGCAACGACGACAGCGATGCCGGCACACCCGTTCCGGTCACGAACACGCGCAGGCCGTCGTCCGGGATCGCTTGTGGCAGCGCGTTGGTGAACCGCAGTTCCAAGGCCGGCGGACGGTTGCTCCATACCAGCGCGAGGCGGACCGCGGCTCCCGCATCGGGCACGCCGAAGCCGATGTTGTGGCTGACGCGGAACCCGGCGCCGTTGGTCCCGAGGTCCGGGTCCGCGAGGTCGATATGACGGGCAGAGAGCACGAGGATCTGCTGCACATCCCGCCAACCGAGGCGCGGGTTCGCCGACAACATCAGCGCGGCGATGCCGGAGACCAGAGGCGCGGATGCGGACGTCCCCACCAAGGCGGTGGCGCCGGTAGAGTAATCTCCCGAAGCTCCCGACGACCGGTTGAGGCCGCTGGTGCCGGAAGGGTCGGTCGTGAGCAGACCGGGCGATCCGTCGCGCTGGTCGCCTCCCATCGCCGCCACCAAGACACAGGCGCCGGGCGTGCTGTAGCTGGCGACCCGTCCGCTGGCGCGGACCGCTCCGACCGCGATCTGGCGCGGATCGTTGGCGTAGCCGTCCTGGTTCGCGTCGCCGACGCCGCTGCGGAGGTTGTAGTCCTGTTCGCGCGTGTTGCCGGCGGAGCGGACCATCACCACTCCGAGCCCGCCGCGGCCCGCGGACACCGCGTTCGACACCGAAAGGTTCTCCGCCAACCCCATCTCGAGCACATCGAAATCGGAGTTTCCCCACGAGTGGTTCTGCACCGCGACCGTGTCGTTCGCATGGGAGAACATCGCCGCCATGCCGGCCTCGTCCGGCAGGTTGTCGAGCGTGTCGAAGATGACCCAGCTGGCCAGCCCGGCGAGCGGGGCCGTTCCCGAGAGGCCGATGTGGTTTCCGTCGCGGGCCGCGATCAGGCCGGCGACGGAGGTGCCATGATATTGGAAGGTCCCGCTCTGGCTTCCCGTGCCGGCAGGATCCACGAAGTTCTTGTGCGGTCCGACCGCGTTGGGCGAGAGATCGGCATGGGCGAGGTCGACGCCGTCGTCCACCACCGCCACGGTGACGCCTCTGCCCCGGGTCACGGCCCATGCCCCTCGCACCGCGATGTCGGGCGCGGACGGCAAAGCCACCGTGCCGTCCGGCACCGCGGCATCGAGATAGGCCTGCTCCGCGAAGAGCGGATCGTCCGGTGCCGGCGCGAAGGCGAAATGTTTCCGGGCCTGGCGCTGCATCACCGGCACCGCCGCCTCGACCCCGGGAAGACGCGACATCACCTCCGACGCGTGGACGGCCGCAGCGGCATCCGTGGCCTGGAGCAGGTACGTGCGGTCGTCGAACGTCCCCGACGGCACCAGCCCGTGGGCGGCACACAGGGCGGCGAGGTGGTTCGTGTCGGAGAGCCGGAGCACGACGCGATCACCGATGCGGACAGGCTTGCCACCGCCGACCGGAATCGCCGCGAGCCACTGCGGACCGCTCGTTGCCTTGGTCGCCTGCGCCGTCGCGATCTCGTAGGACACGGCACGGGGCGCGCGGAACTCGACCTGCCCGGCGCGCGCGGCTCCGGCGAGCAGGAAGAGCGGCAGCCAACCGCGGACGGATCGGTTCACGCCGCGACGATACCGGAGGAAGCCGCGCGAAGCCACGGAGAGAACTTCACGGGCAGGTCCTCCGCTTCTGGAACCGACGGTCCGCACCATCATCCCCGCTCGTCGCCGGCTTCACGGCCTTGGACGAGCTTCCGGTAGGTCGCCATCGCGAGCAGCGGCCAGGCGTTCCGGTACATGTCGTATTTCAGGTAGAACACCTTCGGGAACCCGGTCCCGGTGATCTCGTCCTCGGTCCACGAGCCGTCCTCGTTCTGCGTGCGGACCAGATGGTCCACGCCGCGACGGAGCCATCCATCGTCCGGGTCGCCCATCGCGCACAGGCCCATGACGGCCCAGGCGGTCTGCGACGGGGTGCTCGGGCCTTTGCCCTTGAAGATAGGATCATCGTAGGTGTTGCAACGCTCGCCCCAGCCGCCGTCGGGGAGCTGCACCGAGCGGAGCCAATCGCGTCCTTTGACCAGCCACGGCTGCGACATGTCGAGCTTGAGGGCCCGCATGCCGCGTAGCACCTGCCAGGTGCCGTAGATGTAGTTCACGCCCCAGCGGCCGTACCAGGAGCCGTCGGACTCCTGCTGGTTCTGGACGTAGCGGATGGCGGCCTTGACCTGCGGGTCGTCGAGCGACCAGTCCTCATAGCCCATCAGCTCAAGGATGCGTGCCGTGATGTCCGCGCATTCCGGGTCGAGCATCGCGTTGTGGTCGGCGAAGGGGACCTTCTCGAGGATGCTCTTGGTGCAATCCTTGTCGAAAGCGGCCCAACCGCCGTCCTTGCACTGGAAGGTGAGCATCCAGCGCAGCGCGCGGGCGACGCATTCGTCGCGACGGCGCCGGTCATCGGTGGGCGTGGTGCGCAGCGCGAGCACGACCATGGCCGTGTCGTCGACATCGGGGTTCCACTTGTTGGCGTATTCGAAGACCCAGCCGCTGGGCTCGACGGCGGCGGGATTCTTGTGGATCCAATCGCCCTTGAAGCGGATCTCTTTGTCCATGAGCCAGGACGCGGATTGCTTCATGCGCGGATGCGACGCGGGGACGCCGGATTCGCGCAGGCAGATGTGGACGATGGCGGTGTCCCACACCGGCGAGAAGCACGGCTCGATCCGCATCGAATCCTGGGTATGGTGCTCCAGCTTGGTGAGCTCGCGATGGGCGCGGACGACCTCCGGATGGTCGTCGGGATAGCCCAGCGCCTTGAGCGCGATGAGGGCGTTGAGCATCGCCGGGAAGATGGCGGCGAGCCCGTCGCTGCCCTCGAAGCGCTCGATCATCCACGCCTCGCAGCGCCTCAGCGCGGTCTTGCGGAACGGATGGAGCCCCTGGCGGGCGAACCCCTCGGCGACCTTGTGCAACCGGTCGAGCCAGAGGAAGCCGTTGCGCAGGCTGAAGTCGAAGTAGCGGGGCCGCAGGGCGTCGTTCAGCTCGAGCTTCCCGTTCGGGTAGAGCTCGTCGAGGTTCACGCCGTCGGCCAACGGGCGGGTGGGACGGAAGTGGTTGATGATCGCCAGCGGCACGAGCATGGCGCGGGACCAGTTGCTCATGTCCCAGAAGTTCACGTGGAACCATTTGCCGATGAGCAGCACCTCGCAGGGCACGGTCGGCACGTGGTCCCAGCCGATCAGGCCGATGAGGGCGAGATAGAGCTTGGAGAAGGTGTTCATCCGCGGCACGCCGCCCAGGGCGTTGGCCATCGCGCGGGCGCTCAGCATCCGGGGATCCGTCACCGGCACGCCGGCGAGCTTGAGAGCCAGGTAGCCCTTGACGGTGGCGTTCACCTCAGCCGGGCCGTTGGGATAGATGTTCCAGCCGCCGTCGGGGAGTTGCCGCTCGAAGAGGTGGCTGACCGCCTTGCGCTCCCACTCTTTGTCCACACGCCCCCACCAATGATAGAAGACCACCATGTCGGCCACCAACGTGGAGTCGACGATGAGTTCGCCCACCCAATAGCCCTCGGGCTTCTGCTCGGAGAACAGGTACGCCTGGGACCGGGTGATGGCCTCGTCGAGGAGAGGATCTTTTCGGATAGACGCGGTCGGAACCGCCGTCGTGGCCGCCGGTCTGCCCGTCGCGGCCGGGACACTCGTCACGGACATGGCGGCGAGGATGGGAACGGACCGCGATGTGTAAAGGGGTTTGTGCCGTGTGGGCTGGCGAACGTCCGACGTCCTGCTTTTCCCCTCCCCTCCCCCCATTTCCGCCTTTCCGCCGCGCCGTCCCCGCGTAGCGTCCGGAAGTGTCACCCCGGCGACTTGTTCTCGGACTGCTGGCCTTCATGGCCGTTTCCATGCCTTCCGCGTCGATCGCGGCGACCCACGACCCGGTCGTCCGCATGCTCGTCCCCGGCTTCACCGTGACCGAGCTGCCGGTCCGTCTATCGAACCAGGACAACCTCCGTTTCACGCCGGACGGACCGACAACTACGGCTTGGGGTCCAGCCATGCCTTGAGTTCGGCGATCTCCTCGGGCTTCAGGCGGCGGTTCGGCGGCATGTAGCCGAAGTCCACCAGCACCCGGATGGGATGCGAATGGACCTGGTGCAGCACATCGCGGTCGCCGTCCGCAGCGTGGCACCGGGCGCAAAACTTCAGCGTGAGCGGCTTGCCCGGGTCCGGCTTCGGCGAATCCGCGGGGAAAAAGAAACGCGAACGCGGCTGTTCCGCGATGTGGCGACCGATAGCGGCCGCCAACGGCGCGTCGAGCACGAGGTCCTCGCGGGCCGGATGGATCGCCAGCGGGCCGGAGGAATGGCACTTGTAGCAGCTCGTCCCCTCGAACTTCGGGCCGTCCGTCTTCAGCTCGGCGAAGTAGTCGAGCACCGGTGTCACGGTCATGTCCTGGACGATCGAGAAATAGGACCACCCCGTGTCGGTCGAGGTCTTCTGCACGAGCAGATAGACGCGCGCCACCGAGTTGGAGAACGCCGCGATGTGGTTGAGCATCGGCTTGCGGATCACGTCCTCCTGCGTGCTGATGAGGCCCACGTCCGAGAGCGGCACCGCCTCGCCGCGGCTGAAGAGCCGCTTTGCTTCGGTCATGTAAGCCTTCACCTCAGCCTCGGTCAGTCCCTTCACGTCGGCGCGCGGATGCGGCGGCAGCGTGACGACCGGGTGGGTCCAAGGCCGCTGGATCTTCTCCGGCCCGACGGTGGCCATGGCCGCGGCGAACTTCTCCCGGGTGAACTCCGGCAACGTCAACGCCGGTTCCAGCAGCAGTCCCGTCCCGGTGGACACGGCCGGCGCGATGGGATTGGTCGGTTGGCCTTTGCCTGCTTTCTCCGCAGCCTCGGCCGACGCGATCTCGGCAAGGAAATGGCCGGTGAAAAGAACGGAACGAACGGAGATAAATCTGAATCGCATGGCGGAAGCAGAGCAATGCCGGGCTATTTCACTTTCTCCAGCAGGCGGAAGTAATCGTCCCGCGATAGGCCGGCCGTCTTGAGGTTGTTCCGGATGACGAACACCGGCACGTCCTTGTGGGCGGGGATCACCACCGGCCGGGCCACGCCCGGTTTCACGTACGAGCGATGGCTTCCCTCCTGACGCGCAAACGTGAAACCCGCGGCCAAAAACACCGCTTCAACCGTGCGCCAATGCTCCGGGACGAACTTCGGCATGGCCGGTCATGCGACGGCGAGACAGGAGCGCTGTTCGACCCCGAGCCAAGCGGGACCACGCCATTCCTGACGAACGCGCCGGTAACCGGCATCCTCCAGCACCTCGTCCAGCGTGCCGTGCTCCGCCGCGGTCCGCAGGAACAGCTTCACCGCCTCGTCCACGGCCAGGCGAGCGCCTTCGGGCGAATCACCGGCGCTGGCGACGTCCAGCGGCATGGCATGCGCGATGAACTCCCCGTCCTCCTTCCAGACCTGAACGGTGTAGTCGACTTGCATGGCCGGAAGGTATCGAAGTGCGACGGGAAAGCCAACGAGCAAGACTGTCGTGGGATGCTAAGGTAAACTCACGTTGAATGAGTTACCGTGTCGTTGCCTTTTCCCCAGTTACATTGCTCGCACAACGTTCGGAGGTTCGACTCGGATGTCGGCCCGTCGTTTGAAAATGGTTCGATGTGATCAAGATGAAGGACGGCACCGGGATAAAGCGCAGGAGTGCGACCGCAGAGGACACATTTAAATCCATCCCGCGTGAGAATTTTTAGCCGCAGTTTCAGTGGCACGTCCCGTTTTCTATCGGTGGGAATGCTTTTCGGGCTTTCTGGAACGTCTGCCGAAGAATTCGAGAC
>CAIWVP010000145.1 GCA_903916195.1 uncultured Verrucomicrobiota bacterium
AAGATCATCCATGCGACCCGCGGACTCTCCGCGTTCTCCCGCACCGGTGGCAAGGTCCGACCATCGGCGGGGGCGATCGGTGGACCGCCTAGGGGAAAACGCCCGCGCCGCGGCAGATCCGCGTCAGGTCACCGATCTTCCGCACGCGCCGCGAAACCGCTCGTGAGCCGTCCCCTCACCTTCACTTCGCCCCGCGCCACCGCGGCGATCGCCAAGGGATACAACTCGCGCTCCGCCTGCTGGATCCGCTCGTGCAATGTATCCGCCGTGTCGCCGTCCAGCACCGGCACGGCGCGCTGGCCGATGATCGCCCCGGTGTCGATCCCTTGGTCGACATAGTGGACGGTGCAGCCGGTCACCTTGACGCCGTAGTCCAGCGCCTGCTTCCACGCGGCCAGTCCCGGGAACGACGGGAGCAGCGATGGATGGATGTTCACGACGCGGCCCTCGAAGGCACGGAGGAACTCGCCCTTCAGGATGCGCATGAACCCGGCGAGCACGACGAGGTCGACCTCCGCCTCGCGCAGAGCCGCGATATAGGCGGTCTCGGCGGCCTCGTCCAACTTCGTCCTGAACTGCCCCGGCGCGAGATACCGTCCCGGGATCCCGCGTTCCGCCGCGTGCCGCAGGATCCCCGCGTCGTCCACGTCGCTGGCGACGAGGACGACCTTCGCCGGGACCGAGCCGCCGGCGATCGCGTCGGCGATGGCGACGAAGTTCGAGCCTTTGCCGGAGCCGAGCACGCCGAGGCGAAGCGGGATGGATTGCGACATGCCCGGAGATTGGCGCGTCGCCCCGCGGGAAGGAAGCCGAACGATGCCACACGCAGCCGCCGCGATGAACGGGACGGGACGGAGGCCCCGGAGAATTCTCCCTTCGACAGCCCGCGTCGGGTCCGCGAAAATGGCCTCCCATCCAATGAGATCCAACCCGCTCCGCACCTCGGTCATCGGCAGCTATCCCTTCCCCGGTTGGCTGGAACTCGCCTCGGTCCAGCTCGACCGCTTCGGTCCCGACGACCTCGCGGAGCTCCAGGAAGACGCCGTCACCTGCGCCCTGCACGACCAGCTCGCGGCCGGCCTGGACGTGGTGACGGATGGCGAGCAGACGCGGCTCGATTTCAACCTGTCCTTCTACGGCCACCTCGAAGGCATCGAGCTCGAATCCGCCTCGCCCCGTCGCTTCGGACCGCCCGCCCACGACCAGCGCGGCAAGCACAAGGTGGTCGCACCGCTGCGCGCGCCGCGCGGCCTCGGCGCCGTCGAAGAATTCAAGCGCCTCGGACGCATCGCCGCCGCCGCACCAAACGCGTCGCGCGCGACGCTCAAGGCCTCGGTCCCCGGTCCGTACACGCTTTCGGGCCGCCTCCTGCCCGAGCCCGGACTCGGCTACGCGGACCGCTGGGCGCTGACCGAGGCGCTGCTGCCGATCGTCCGGGCGGAGCTCGAGGCCCTCGTGGCCGCCGGATGCACCGAGGTCAGCGTCGACGAGCCGAGCATGAGCTGCTACGCGCACCGCGAGGACCCTCGGCGGTTCGTCGACATCTTCAACCGCACGGTCGAGACCATCGCCGGACGCACCCGCGTCTGCACCCACCTCTGCTTCGGCAACTACAAGGCCCGCGCGATCGGGCCGCGACGGATCGCGCCGATGTTCCCGGCATTCCTCGATTTCAAGTGCGACGAGATGCACGTCGAGATGGCCAGCCGCGAATTCGCCGAACTGGAGCTGATCTCCCGGATCGCCGACCGCTGCGACGTCGCTGTCGGTATCGTGGACGTGAAGAGCTACTATCTGGAGACGCCCGACGAGATCGCCCGGCGCGTGAAACACTGCCTCGGGTCGGCGCCCGCCGACCGGCTCGTCTTCGCGCCCGACTGCGGTCTGAGCCAGACCGCCCGATGGGCCGCGAAGCGCAAGCTCAAGGCCATGTGCGAAGGCGTGGAGCAGGTCCGAAAAGAGCTCGGGATCCCAGCGGCCTGAGGCACCCGCCGACCGGTCCGCACGAAACATCGCGATATGATCGAACCCGCGCTCACGGACGACGCCCTGCTGGCCGACATCGCCGCCGCGCGGCGCCAGCACGACCGTTTCCACCTGTGGTGGCTCGGACAAAGCGGCTTCCTCCTCCATTGGCGGGACCGCTTCGCGCTGCTCGATCCGTACCTCTCGGATTCGCTCACGCGAAAATATGCCGCGACCGACAAGCCGCACGTCCGCATGACGCGCCTCGTCATCGCGCCGGAGCGTCTCGGTTTCATCGACGTCGTCAGCTCGTCGCACCACCACACCGACCATCTCGACGCGGAGACTTTGAAGCCGTTGGCCGGTGCGAACGCCGGGTTGGTGATGGTCTGTCCTGAAGCGAACCGCGCGATCGTCCGCGATCGGAGCAGCCTGCCCGACGCGCGGATCCTCGGCCTCGACGCCGCGGGACCTGCCGGATCCGTGCCGTGTGCCGCGGAGGTCGGTCCGTTCCGGTTCGAGGCCGTCCCCGCCGCGCACGAGGCCTTGGACACCGACATGGCCGGACACCACATCTACCTCGGCTTCGTCGTCCGGTTCGGACCGTGGTCGCTCTACCACTCGGGCGACACCGTGCGGTTTCCCAGGATGGCGGAAGGTCTGCGGCCGTCCGCGGTCGATGTCGCCATCCTGCCCATCAACGGGCGTGCGCCGGAACGCCGCGTCGCCGGCAACCTCTCCGGTCCGGAAGCCGCCCAGCTCGCCCACGACATCGGAGCCGGCTGCGTGATCCCCTGCCACCACGAGATGTTCGAGTTCAACACGGCGCCGCCGGACGCCTTCGAGACCGAGTGCGTCCGCTTGGGACAACCGTTCCGCACGCTGCGCGCCGGCAAACGTTGGACCTCCCCGGCGCGCTGACGCCGCGGCGGTCGTTTGCCGCCGATGGGACGCAACTTCTGTTTGCCGTCGTCGCGCCTCGCTCCCTAGCTTGCGGCCATAAGATGAACGTCTTCGTCACCGGCGGTGCCGGCTACATCGGATCGGTCTGCGTGGAGGAACTCTGCGATGCCGACCACACGGTCACCGTGTTCGACAACCTGACCGAGGGGCATCGTTCGGCGGTGGATCCGCGGGCCCGATTCATCCAAGGCGACTTCGGGGACCGTTCGCTCATCTTCGCGGCGGTGAAAGATTCCGGCGCCCAAGCTGTGATCCACTTCGCCGCAAACGCTCTGGTCGGCGAGTCGATGACCGACCCGTCGAAGTATTTCCGCAACAACGTCGCCAACGCCGTGAACCTCGCCGATGCCGCCGTGGCCGCAGGCGTCAAAAAGTTCGTCTTCAGCTCCACCTGCGCCACCTACGGCCCGCCGGACCGGGTCCCGATGGATGAATCGTTGCCGCAGCGCCCGATCAATCCCTACGGCGAGTCGAAGCTGATGTTCGAACAGGTGCTCAAGTGGTACCGGCAGATCCACGGGCTGGATTTCGTCGCCTTCCGCTACTTCAACGCCGCCGGCGCCAGCGCGCGGTTCGGTGAGCACCACCGGATCGAGACGCACCTTATCCCCAACATCCTCTACGTCGCCCAGGGCAAGAAGCCGCACGTGGAGATGTACGGCACCGATTATCCGACGCCTGACGGCACCTGCATCCGCGACTACATCCACATCGCCGACCTCGCCCAGGCGCACATGCTCGCGCTCGCGCCGGGCAAGAGCGGGTTCTTCAACCTCGGCAACGGCGAAGGCTTCTCCGTGAAGGAGGTCATCGCCGCCTGCGAGCGTGTCACCGGCAAGAGCATCCCGGTGATCGCCAAGCCCCGTCGCGCCGGTGATCCGCCGAAGCTCGTGGCCGCCGCGGCCAAAGCGGTGGAGGAGCTCGGCTGGAAGCCCCGGTTCCCGCAGCTCGACGACATCGTCGCGACCGCATGGGCGTGGCACCAGAAGCATCCCGACGGCTATCCGGATTGAGCGCCCGGAGGCTCCCGTGACGCCGGCTTGCCTTCGCGCACCGGCCTCGCCGAATGTCGCTGGGTCCAGTGAAGCCGCTCTCCATCATGGTCGTCGCCGGCGAGCCGAGCGGGGACGAACTCGCCGCCGAGCTCATCCGCGCCCTGCGGGCCGAAGCAGGACCGTTCGCACCGACGTTCTTCGGCGCAGGCGGCGAGAAGATGGCCACGGCCGGCGTCGAGATCGTGGTCGACCTGACCCGCCACGCCGTCATCGGCCTGCCGACGTTCGCCGAATACCGGAAGTTCCAGCGCCTCCGAGACGATCTGGTCGCCTTGGCCGCCGCACGCGCTCCGGATGTCGTGGTCGGTGTCGATTTCTTCGCCTTCAACGGCAGCTTGGCCGAGCGCATCCGCACGATGTCGGAGCGGATGTCCGGCCCTTTCCAGAACTGGCGGCCGAAGCTGGTACAATACGTCTCGCCGCAGGTCTGGGCATCGCGGCCCGGACGCGCCCGCCGCTTGGAGCGCACCCACGACCTCTTGCTGAGCATCCTGCCCTTCGAGCCGGCCTGGTACGCGGCGCACGCCCCGCGCCTCCGGGTCGAGTTCGTGGGGCATCCGATCGTCGAAAGGCACGGGACCGGGGAAGTTTCAGGTCTCAGGTTTCAGGTTCCAGGTTCCGTCGAAGGCGGCGTGCCGGACGGGACGGGGCACGCTTCCCCCGACCTGAAACCTGAAACCTCGAACCAGAAACTCCTCCTCCTTCCCGGCAGCCGCGCCGGCGAACTGCGCCGTCATCTCCCGGTGATGGTCGAAGCCGCCCGGCGCATCGAGGCGCAGACCGGCGTGACGTTGCAGATGGTGCTGCCGAACACCGCGTTGCTCGACCAGGCACGGCCGTTCCTGGCTCCCCTACCCCGCCTCCAGATCCAGATCGGAGGCCTGTCGGATGCGCTCCGTGCCGCGACCGTCGCGCTCGCTTCGACGGGCACGGTGACGCTTGAATGCGCTTGGTCCGGGGTCCCCACCGTCGCGATCTACCGGACCTCGCGGATCACTTATGAGCTCGGAAAGCGTCTGGTGACGGTGAAGTCCCTCGCCATGCCGAACCTGCTCGCCGGCGGGACGGTCATGCCCGAGTTCATCCAGCACGAGGCGACGCCGGAGAACCTGGCCCGGGCGACGCTCGCCCTGCTCGCCGATCCCGGCCGCCGTGCGACGATACGCGACCAACTGGCCGCCGTGGTCCGTTCGTTGGGCGGTCCGGGCGCGAGCCGACGGGCCGCGCGAGCCGTCCTGTCGCTGCTCTGACCGCTCACGCAACGACGGTCGCGGCGGCGGCGGCCTTGGCCGCCCGCACCTTCTCCGTCGGGATGTAGGTCTCCGCGAACTGCCGCCGGAACCCGGCGAACGTGCCCGCCGCCAGATGCGCCCGGATCTGCCGCATCACCTCGAGGTAGTAGTGGCTGTTGTGGATGCTGACCAACCGCAGGCCGAGGATCTCGTCGACGTTCAGCAGATGCCGGATATAGGCGCGCGTGTGGTGGCGGCAGGCGAAACATTCGCAGCCTTCCTCGATCGGCACGAAGTCCGCCTTCACCGCGCCTCCCTTGATGGCGAACGTGCCCTTGCTCGTGAAGGCGGTGCCGTTGCGGGCGACGCGGGTCGGCAACACGCAATCGAACATGTCCACCCCGCGGGCCACGAGCTCGACCATCTGCGCCGGCGTGCCGAGACCCATCGCGTACCGGGCCTTGTGCGCCGGGAGATGCGGCTCGGAGATCTCGACGGCTTTCATCATCTCCGGCTCCGGTTCCCCGACGCTGACGCCCCCGATGGCGTAGCCGTCGAAATCCATCGCCACCAACTCCTCGGCGCACTTCTGCCGCAGGTCGGGATGGTGCGTGCCCTGGACGATGCCGAAGACCATCTGACCCGGCGCCCGCGGCTGTGCCTTGCATTCGGCCGCCCAACGCAAGGTGCGCTTCACCGACTTGAGCACGTCCTCGCGCGGCGTGGTGTGCGGCGGGCATTCGTCGAAGACCATGGCGATGTCGGACCCCAACCACCGCTGGATCTCCATGCTCTCCTTCGGCCCGAGGAAGATGAGCGAGCCGTCGAGATGGCTCCGGAACTCGACGCCGTGCTCCTTCACCTTGCGGATCTTGCCGAGGCTGAAGACCTGGAAACCGCCCGAATCCGTCAGGATCGGCCCCGACCAATCCATGAATCTATGCAGTCCGCCGGCCTTCTCGATGATCTCGCGTCCGGGCCGGATGCTGAGATGGTAGGTGTTGCCGAGCAGGACCTGGGTGCCCATCTCGAGCAGTTCCCGGTTGTCGAGCGCCTTCACGCTGGCCTGCGTGCCGACCGGCATGAAGACCGGCGTCTCGATGACCCCGCGGGTCGTGGTCAGCCGTCCGAGGCGGGCCCGGGACGAGGGATCGGTCTTCAACAATTCGAACATCGGGGCCGAGCATCCCACAGGCAGGCGACCGGGACAACGCAGCGCGTCTTTTGATCGCAACGTCCGGGGTCGACCGGAGATCCAGAAAAGGTCGGCCCTTCGCGATGGCAATCTGCATCAGCTGGCCCACGCCGGTCAGGTCGATGGTCGATAGTCGCGCACGGGTTCTTCTTCGCGATCTCGAGCTCGGCGTAGCCGGGCAGGAAGCTGCCGGAGTCGTCGCGCGGCCAGCCCAGTGCGGTCGGCGTGAGGTCGTCGGTGCCGAGAGTGGAAACGACAGGATCCAACGTCCGCCGGAGGCCACCACACCAAGCAACATCAGCCCACGGATCGCCAAGCGACGGTTGGCCCACGCGACTGGCGTCACCCAGGGTGATGGCATGGATATCCGAGCCTTCTTCCAGCCTGCCGCATCCATCACGGTCGCGAACCGTTGTACGAGCCGGCCCGTCGACGCCCTGCCCTTCCGCGGGACCAGGGACCGCGCGCAGCCATCCGGCAGGCCAGGAAGGTCAGCCGGCGAAGTGCGCGGCTTTCTCGGCCAGTTCCTTCTGCAGGCGCCCGCAGACGATGTCGCACAGCTCGAACAAGGATTCGTCGGCGATGAAGTAGTACACCTTCAGGCCGTCCTTGCGCCGACCGACCAAGCCGCCCTCGGCGAGCAGTCCGAGGTGCTTGGAGACATTGGCCTGCCCGGCTCCGGAGGCCTCGACCAACTGGGTGACGGTCCTCTCCCCGCCGCGCAGTTCGTCGAGCAGCCGCAGCCGCATCGGCTCGGACAGCATCCGGAAGCGGGCCGCCACCAGTTCGAGCGCGCCGGGCGGAAGGCTCTTGGGCGCGCCGGCCTTCCTTTTCAAGGGAGCTGTTGACATATCACTGCATCGGCATATGGTCGCATCACGTTATGAGCACATTACTGGACACCTCGAAGGAGCACAAAGCGAAACTCGGCGCCGCGGAACTGCGGTCCCTGCTCGCGGGCGGCGGTCCGCCGCAGTTGGTGGACGTGCGGGAGTCCGTGGAGTTCGCCGCCGGGCGCATCGCCGGAGCGCGGTCGGTGCCGCTGGCTGATGTGGGGCGCCGCGCGACGGAACTCGACCGCGCACGGCCCGTGGTCTGCATCTGCCGGTCAGGAAAACGCTCGGCGCAGGCGGCGGAGACGCTGACGGCGCTCGGCTTCCCCCACGTCCAACAACTCGAGGGCGGTCTGTCGGCGTGGGAGCAGGCCGGGCTGCCGGTGGAAAAGGACGCAGACGCTCCGTGGGCGCTGGAACGCCAGGTGCGGTTCGTCGCCGGGTCGCTCGTGTTGACCGGGTTGGGCGTGTCCTTGGTCTGGCCGCCGGCCATCGGATTGTCGTGGTTCGTCGGCGCGGGGCTGATGTTCGCCGCCGTGATCGATTGGTGCGGCATGGGATTGTTGCTGGCGATGATGCCGTGGAACCGACAGCCCAAGACCTGCGTGACCACCTGCCGCCCGGGAGCAGGCCGACCATGACCGCGCTCGCCCTCATCCTGGCCGTCGCCATCGGTTTGTCCTTGGGGCTGCTCGGCAGCGGCGGTTCGATCGTGACGCTGCCGGTCCTCGTGTATGCGGCGGGGGTGCCCATCACTTCGGCGGTGGGGATGTCGCTGGCCATCGTGGGCGGCACCAGCGCGGCGGCAGCGTGGCTGAAGCATCGGCAGGGCCTGGTCCATGGGCGCGCCACGATGCTCTTCGGCGTCACCGGCATGGCGGGCGCCTGGGTGGGCGCGCAGTTCACGAGGCTCGTCCCGCCGCCGGTGCTGATGCTGCTGTTCGCCGGGCTGATGACGGTCATCGCCGTGCGGATGCTCGCCCAGCGCGGCGATGACACGGTCCAGCCGCTGCCGGACTGCCGGCCGGTCCGCTGCGGCACGGCCGGGCTGGTGGTCGGGATGCTGACGGGGTTCCTCGGCGTCGGCGGGGGATTCCTCCTCGTGCCGGCGATGATCCTCTTCGCGCGGCTGCCGATGCCGACGGCGGTCGGGACATCGCTCGCCGTCGTCGCGGCGAACTCGGTCGCGGGTCTGGCCGTCCATCTGCGCCACGGCGGCCTGGATGTGCGCACCACGCTGGTGTTCCTCGTCGCGACGCTGCTGGGGATGCTGGCCGGAGTCCGGTTGGGCGGACGGGTGCCGACGACGGTCCTGCGCCGGGCCTTCGGAGGGCTGGTCCTGGCCGTGGCCGGGTTCGTCATCGCCAAGAACTGGCAGGCGCTCGGCTCCACCCCGTCGTCGCATCAGCCGTGACACCGACCTCCTCCACCCACGCAGGGCGCGGCACCGGATGGGTGGTCGTCCAGTTCGCGCTGATGGCGGCCCTGCTGATGGCGGGGCCCGTCTACCGCGCGACGTGGTCGGGTGGTTGGACGTGGCCTCTCGCGGGCGCGCTGCTGGCGATCGGTGCGTGGGCCGGGATCCTCGGCAAACGCGACCTCGGAGCGCAGCGCACGCCTTACGTCGCGCCCAAGGACGACGGCTGCCTGGTCACCACCGGCATCTACGCGCGGGTCCGGCATCCGCTCTACCTCGGCGTCATCACGCTGGGGTTCTCGTGGGCCTTGCTTTGGCGGAGCGGTCCGGCACTCGCGCTCGCGGCGTTGCAGATACCGTTCCTCGACCTCAAGGCGCGCCGCGAGGAGCACTGTCTGCGCGAGCGATATGCCGGGTACGCCGGCTATGCGCGGCGCGTGAAGCGATTCATCCCCGGTCTCTACTGAATCCCGATCGATCCCCACCAAAGGAAACACCATGTATCTCAAACGCTACTTCGTCGAAGGCCTTGCCCACGCCTCGTATCTCTTCGGCTCGGACGGCGAGGCCGCCGTCGTCGACCCCAAACGCGATGTGGACGACTACCTCGCCGACGCCGCTGCCGCCGGCCTGCGCATCGTGGCCGTGCTCAACAGCCATCCGCACGCGGACTTCGCCAGCGGTTTCCCGGAACTGGCGGCGGGCACCGGAGCGAAGCTTTACACCTCCCGTCTCGCGCCGGTGACCTACGACCGCGTCCCTGCCCGCGACGGAGACCGCATCCGGGTCGGATCGCTCGAGGTCGAGATGCTGGAGACGCCCGGCCATTCCCCCGACAGCCTGAGCTTTCTGGTGCGCGAAGGCGGGAAGCCCACCGTCGTGTTCACCGGCGACCTGCTCTTCGTGGGCGACGTCGGCCGTCCGGATCTGCGCGATGCGGATTCCGATCCACGCCAACTCGCCGATGCGCTCTACGATTCGTTGCACGGCAAGCTCCTGTCGTTGCCCGACGACGTGAAGATCTACCCCGCCCATGGCGCCGGCTCGCTGTGCGGACGCGCGCTCGGTTCCGCGCCGTCCACCACCGTGGCGCAGGAGAAGCAGTCCAACTGGGCGGCGCAGATCAAGGACCGCGGGGAGTTCGCGGCCCGGATGCTGGCGGATCTCCCGGAGCGCCCGGCCTACTTCGGCTTCGATGTCGGCGTGAACCTCCGCGGCGCGACGCCCTACGGCGGACTGCCGCCGTTGCGCGCGTTGACCGAGGCCGGAGTCAAAGAAGCCGCCGCGGACGGAGCCGTGGTCATCGACACGCGCAGCGCGCCGTTCTTCGGCGCGGGACATTTCCCCGGCAGCCTGGATATCGGCCTGGGCAGCGCGATGTTCTCGACGTGGGCGGGCTTCTTCGTCCCTGGTGGTTCCAAGATCGTGCTCGTCGTCGGGGATGCCGCCAACGCCGCCAAGGCCCGGCTCGAACTCGCCCGCATCGGATTCGACGACGTGCTCGGCTGCATCGAGGCCTCGCTCCTCAAGGAGACCCATCAGCTCTCGCAGCTCAGCGTCTGCGACCTGAAATCCTCGCTGAAGCAGGACGATGCGCCGTTCGTCCTCGACGTGCGCACGTGCGGCGAATGGCAGGGCGGCCACATCGGGACAGCGCGGCACATCCCGCTCCCGGCCTTGGTCAAGCGCCTGGCGGAGGTGCCGAAAGACCTTCCCGTGGCGGTCCTCTGCGGCAGCGGCTACCGCAGCACCATCGCCGCGAGCCTGCTCCTGCGCGCGGGCCACACGCGGTTGTCCAACGTGATGGGCGGCATGGGGGCCTACTCCGAGACGAGATGCGCCGACATGGCCCCGTCGGAGCTGGTCTTCGCCCCGGACAGCAACTGACATCCCGCCAAAAAAAAGCCGCTCCGGTTTCCCGGAGCGGCTTTTGTTTCGGGTCCGCCTCGTCACCTCGGCGGCCACCGCAGGCTTACTTCTTCGCCTTTGCCTTCGCCTTCGGCGCGACGGCCTTCGCGGCCTGGCGCTTCTCCTCGATGGCGGCCTGGGCGGCGGCGAGGCGGGCGACGGGCACGCGGTACGGCGAGCAGCTCACGTAGCTCAGGCCGATCTTGTGGCAGAACTTCACGGAATCGGGCTCGCCGCCGTGCTCGCCGCAGATGCCGAGCTTGATGTCGGGACGCGTCTTGCGGCCCTTCTCGATGGCGATCTGCATCAACTGGCCGACGCCGGTCTGGTCGATGGTCGCGAACGGGTTCTTCTTCACGATCTCGAGCTCGGCGTAGCCGGGCAGGAAGCTGCCGGAGTCGTCGCGCGACATGCCCAGCGCGGTCTGCGTGAGGTCGTTGGTGCCGAAGCTGAAGAACTCGGCGGTCTGGGCGATCTCGTCGGCCGTGAGCGCGCCGCGGGGGACCTCGATCATCGTGCCCACGCTGTAGGCGATCTTGGTCTTCCTCTCCTTCTGGACCAGCGCGGCGACCTCGTGGACGACGGCGACCTGGAGGTCGAGCTCCTTCTTGAACCCGACCAGCGGGATCATGATCTCGGGCTTCGCCTTGTAGCCCTTCTTGTTCGCATCAGCAGCGGCCTCGAAGACGGCGCGGGCCTGCATGGCGGTGATCTCCGGGAACTTGATGCCGAGGCGGCAGCCGCGGAAACCGAGCATGGGGTTGAACTCATGCAACTCGTGGACGCGATGCATGATCTTCTCCACGGGCACGCCGAGCTTCCGGGCGAGGTCCATCTGCGCTTCCTTGGAGTTCGGGAGGAACTCGTGCAGCGGCGGGTCGAGGAAGCGGATGGTGGCGGGATAACCCTTCAGCTCCTTGAAGATGCCGAAGAAGTCCTCGCGCTGGTACGGGAGGAGCTTGGCGAGCGCGGCCTGACGGGCCTCGAGCGAATCCGCGAGGATCATCTCCCGCATCGCATCGATGCGGTCGCCCTCGAAGAACATGTGCTCGGTACGGGTGAGGCCGATGCCGACGGCGCCGAACGCGAGGGCGTTGGCGGTCTGCTCGGGGTTGTCCGCGTTGGTGCGGACCTGCATGCGGGTGGCCTGCGCGCACCACTTCATGAGCTGCGCGTAGTTCTTGAACTTCTCGGTCGCCTGGGCGGCTTTGTTGCCGTTGATGAGGCCGGAGACGATCTCGGACGGCGCGGTCTTGATCTGGCCGCCGTAGACGAGGCCGGAGGTGCCGTCGATGGAGAGGAAGTCACCTTCCTTGAACGTCTGGCCATCGACCGTGACCGTCTTCTTGTCGTAATCGACCTGGAGCGCCGCGGCGCCGCAGACGCAGACCTTGCCCATCTGGCGGGCGACGAGCGCCGCGTGGGAGGAGACGCCGCCGCGGGCGGTGAGGATGCCTTCCGCCGCGATCATGCCGCGCAAGTCCTCGGGCGAGGTCTCGACGCGCACGAGCAGGACCTTCTCGCCCTTGTCGGCCGCCTGGACGGCGCGATCGGCGTTGAAGTAGATCTTGCCGGTGGCGGCGCCGGGGCCGGCCGGGAGACCAGTGGCGATGGCCTTGGCCTTCTTGACCTCGGCGAGGTCGAAGATGGGCGCGAGCAGCTGTTCGAGCTGGTCGGCCGGGTTGCGCAGCACGGCGGTCTCCCAGTCGATGAGCTTCTCCTTGACCATGTCGGCCGCGAACTTGAGCGCCGCCATGGCGGTGCGCTTGCCGTTGCGCGTCTGGAGCATGAACAGCTTGCCCTCCTGCACCGTGAACTCGATGTCCTGGACATCCTTGAAGTGCTTCTCGAGCGTCTTGCGGACCTCCATCAGCTCGGCGTAGCTCTTCGGCATCTGCTGCTTGAGCTTGAGCACGGGCTCCGGGGTGCGGACGCCGGCGACCACGTCCTCGCCCTGGGCGTTGATGAGGAACTCACCGTAGAACTCGTTGACACCATTGGCCGGGTTGCGGGTGAAAGCCACGCCGGACCCGGAGGTCTCGCCCGTGTTGCCGAACACCATCGCTTGGACGTTGACGGCCGTCCCCCACTCGGTGGGGATGTTGTACTTGGCGCGGTAGACCTTGGCGCGGTCGTTCATCCAGGAGCCGAACACGGCACCGGCGGCACCGCGGAGCTGGTCCCACGGGTCGTTGGGGAACGCCTTGTTGGTCCGGACCTTGACGAGGGCCTTGAAGCGCTTGACGAGCTCCTGCTGGTCGGCCGCGGTCAGGTCGGAATCGACGATGTCGCGGTGGTAGGTCTCGTGCTTGAAGGTGTGGATCGTGTGCTCGAACGGGTCGTGGTCCTCGCCCTCGCACTTCTGCACGCCCATCACGACGTCGCCGTACATCTGGATGAACCGGCGGTAGCAATCCCACGCGAACCGCTCGTTGCCGGTCGCCTTGACCAGCGCGACCACGGATTGGTCGTTGAGGCCGAGGTTGAGGATGGTGTCCATCATGCCCGGCATGGAATCACGCGCGCCGGAGCGGACGGCGACGAGCAACGGCATGCCGGAGGTGGCGCCGAACTTCGTGCCCATGATCTTCTCCATGTTGGAGACGCCGGCCTCCATCTGGGACTGCAGCACCTGCGGATAGGTGCGCTTGTTGGCGTAGAAATAGGTGCAGACCTCGGTGGTGATCGTGAACCCCGGGGGCACCGGCAGGCCGATGCGGGTCATCTCGGCGAGATTGGCGCCCTTGCCTCCGAGGAGGGCCTTCATGCTGCCGTCGCCGTCAGCCTTTTTGTTGCCCCAAGTGTAGACGTATTTCGTGGTCTTAGCCATGTGTCGTGTTTGCGTGATGCTGTTGCGTGGATCAGGCGCTTTGCGCCGGAAAACTGGACCGCGACCCTACCGATCGGCGCCGGAGCGTCAACGGGTAGAAATCGCGGTGCAAGACCGGCACCGAGAAGTTTCCGGTTCTCCCCCGTCGCCGTTTTCGCCAGCCTGCCCGCGTGACCATGCTGGAAGACGCCGAGATCCGCGCCGCGGTGCGCGCCGCGCTCGCGGAGGACGTGGGCCCGGGCGACGTGACCACGCTCGCCTGCATCCCGCCGGATTCCCGCTCGACCGCGCTCATGAACGCCCGCCGCCCGCTGGTGCTCGCCGGGATCGCTTTCGCCGAGGCCGCCTTCCGCGACCTCTCGCCGGGAGTCTCGGTGGAGCGCCTCCGCGCGGACGGCGATCCCGTCCCCGAGGGCGCACCGGTCCTCCGCGTCTCCGGCCCGACGCGCGCGCTGCTGACCGGCGAACGGGTGGCGCTCAATTTCGTCCAACACCTCTCCGGCGTCGCGACGCTGACGGCACGGTTCGTCGATGCGCTCCGAGGTTCCAAGGCAAAGCTGCTCGACACGCGGAAGACCACGCCGGGCTGGCGGCGCTTCGAGAAGCACGCGGTCGCCTGCGGCGGCGGGACCAACCACCGGGTCGGGCTCTTCGACCTCGTCCTCATCAAGGACAACCACCTCGCGGCGCTCGCCGATGAGAAGCCGAACGCCATCGCCGCCGCGGTCGCGCGGGCACGTCGCCTCTATCCCCTGCTCAAGGTCGAGGTCGAGGCCGACACGCTCGCGCAGGTCGCCATGGCCGCGGAGGCCGGCGCCGACATCATCCTGCTCGACAACATGACGCCGATCCAGCTCCTCGAAGCCGTCGGGCTCGTCGCCGGACGCGCCAAGACCGAGGCCAGCGGCGGGGTCACGCTCGACACCATCGGCGCGATCGGCGCGACCGGGGTCGATTACATCTCCGTCGGTGCCGTCACCCACTCCGCGGACGCAGTGGACCTGGGATTGGATTTCGTATGAACCGACACGGCGCCGATGCTCCCTCCTCGGAACCGCGACGAGGCCGCGTCCCGCCCCGACCGGAGGCCGTCGGCGCCACCCCGCCGCCGCTCCGGCCCACGCGTTCGCCCGCCCCCAAGGCCCCGGAGCCGGCCAGCCCGGACAGCCGGATCCTCTCCGCGATGCGGGACGCCGGGGCGACCGGCGTCTCCGGCGCCGAGCTCGCGAAGCAGCTCAAGGTGAGCCGGGCCGCCGTCTGGGCCCGGATCGAGGACCTGCGCAAGGTCGGCTACGACATCGCCGCGAGCCCCCACCACGGCTACGTGCTCCGCGCGACGCCGGACCTGCTGCACGCCGACGACCTCCTGTCGCGGTTGGGCAGGGTGAAGACGATCGGCCGGGACATCCGCGTCTTCGGCGAGACCAGCTCGACCAACGACGTCGTCGAGAAACTCGCGCGCGACGGCGTGGGCGAAGGCATCGTCGTCTTCGCCGAGACGCAGACCAAGGGCCGCGGACGCCTCGGACGCCGCTGGGTATCGCCGCCCGGGAAAGGCCTGTGGTTCTCCGTGCTCCTCCGGCCGGACCTGCGTCCCCAGTCCGCCACGCAGCTCACGGTGATCTCCGCGGTGGCCGTCGCCCGCGCCATCGAGCGGCAGACCGGTCTCACGCCCGAGATCAAGTGGCCGAACGACATCGTCTTCGGCCATCGGAAGTGCGTCGGCATCCTGCTCGAGCTCGGCGCCGAGCTGGACCACATCCGCCACGTCGTCCTCGGCATCGGTATCGACGTGAACGTGGCGGAGGATGAACTGCCGGAAGAAGTCCGTCCCATCGCGACGTCGCTCCAGGCGGAGGCCGGGAGGCCGATCGACCGTCCGGAGCTCGCCGCGGCCGTCATCCGTGAGCTCGATTCGGCTTACGCCCGGCTCAAGGCGGGCGATTTCCACGAGATCAGCGACGAATGGATGCGCCGCTGCACCACGCTCGGCAAACGCGTCCGCATCCGCGTCGGCGACCGCACCTTCTCCGGCACCGCGGAGGCGCTCGATGAAGAAGGCGCGCTGCTGGTCCGTAGCGAGCACGGCCGCCTCGAACGCATCGTCGGCGGCGACGTGACGCTCGAGAAATGAGACGACCACGGCCGGCACCTCCGGCCGCCCTGCATGATCCTCCTCCTCGACATCGGCAACACCCACACGCACATCGGCCTCGGCAACGCGTCCAAGGTGACCCGCGCCCGCGACCTCAAGACGGCCGACGTCATCGCCGGGAACATCGGACCAGAACTGGTGCGGTTCGTCGGGCGCTCGAAGCTGACCGGAGCCTGCTTCTGCTCCGTGGTGCCGGCGGCGACCGCGCCGGCGCAGACGGCGACGGGCGCGGAGTTCGGCCTGACCGCGCTCCAGCTCACGTCGGACACCTTGCGAGGCGTCGGCATCCGTTATCCGAAACCGCGCACCATCGGCCAGGACCGTCTCGCCAACGCGCTCGCGGCCCGGCACCACTTCGGCGACCCGGTCCTGGTGGTCGATTTCGGGACCGCGGTGACCTTCGACGTGGTGGATCGCGCCGGCGATTACATCGGCGGCATCATCGCGCCCGGGCTCGCCGCGATGACCGACTACCTGCATGAGAAGACCGCGCTGCTGCCGCGCATCCGTATCCGCGAACCACGGGCGGTCGTCGGCAAGGACACCGAGCAGGCGATGCTGGTCGGTGCGGTCCACGGTTATCGCGGCTTGGTGCGCGGGCTCATCGGCGAGCTGAAGCGCGACCTCCGCGCGCGCCGGCTCCCGGTCGTCGCCACCGGCGGCTACGCGAAACTCATCGCCCGCGGGTTGCCCGAGATCACCGCTGTCCGGCCCGATCTCACGCTCGAAGGCCTGCGGTTGCTCTGGCACGCGCACCACGGCTGAACCCTCGACCCGGGTCGAGGGCGACGGGCCGGACCTTGTCGGGCTTCCTTCTGCCATCCGGGGCCCTACCCTCCGCGCCGTGGACGGGCTTCTCCGACGATTTTGCGCGGATCTCCGGCGGCACTCGCTGCTACCGGAGGACGGCCGCGTCGTCGTCGCCGTCTCGGGCGGCACCGATTCAGTCGTGCTGCTGGACCTGTTCCACCGGGTCGCCGTCCGGGACGGTCTCCACCTGGTCGTCGCCCACGCGAACCATCAGCTCCGGGGCGACGCATCGGACCGCGACGAAACGTTCGTCCTCGGACTCGCGGCCCGGCTCGGACATCCGGCCGTTTCGGGCCGGCTCGACGTGCGGGCCGAGATGGCGCGGGCCCGGACTTCCGTGGAGATGAGCGCGCG
Source organism: uncultured Verrucomicrobiota bacterium (assembly GCA_903916195.1). Lineage (GTDB taxonomy): Bacteria > Verrucomicrobiota > Verrucomicrobiia > Limisphaerales > UBA9464 > CAIVQB01. Next base: position 16,718 of record CAIWVP010000145.1, read on the forward strand.
AAAGCTGCGCCATGCGTTCTTGGCGCGGACCGCGGTGGAGCAACGGGCCTCGGTGATCGCCTTGGCCCATCACGCGGACGACCAGGCGGAACTGTTCCTTCTGCGGCTCCTCCGCGGTGCGGGCGGCGAAGGCTTGGGCGGGATGGCCTGGAACTCCCCATCGCCGGCAGATCCGTCACGGACCTTGGTCCGGCCGCTGCTCGGTCTTCCGAAAGCGGACCTCGTCGCATATCTGAAGGCGAAGCGGCTGGAGTCCCGCGAAGACAGCTCGAACAAGGACCGCGACATCCTGCGCAACCGGGTCCGCCACGAGCTGCTGCCGGTGCTGGAACAGGATTTCACACCCGCGATCCGCGACGTGCTGTGCCGTGCTGCCGAAGTCGTCGGCACCGAGGCCGGCTTCGTGAGACAGGCCGCCGAGCAATGGTCGGCTGCGACCGGGCGCCCGGACTTCAGCTCGCTCCATCCTGCCCTTCAGCGCGCGGTCCTGCGCGAGCAACTGCGGGAAGCAGGACACGAGGGCGGGTTCGATCTCGTCGAGAAGCTGCGGCAGGGAAAGGCCGCGGTCACGGTCGCGGCGGGCGGACGCCTGGCGCACGACGGCAACGGGCGGATCCGCACCGGAGTGCGCCCCGCACCCCCCAAGTTCCGCGACGAAGCGCTCACCATCGACCTCGGCGCCGGGCGCGGGACGGTGGAATTCGGCGGCGGTCGGCTGGAATGGCGGATCCGGTCCGCGCCGGGCCCGAAGCGGTCGGCGGCTGCCGCGGGCCGCGAGCAACTGGACGCCGATCGGGTCGGGCCGGTGCTGCGGTTGCGCCATTGGCGGGCCGGCGACCGGTTCCGACCGCTGGGATCACCGGGCAACGCGAAGATCCAAGACCTCTTCGTGGACCGCAAGATACCGGCCTCGGAACGGCGCGGACGGGTGCTGGCCGAAGCGACGGGCGGCGAGTTGTGCTGGATCGAAGGACTCCCGCCGGGCGAGGCCTTCAAGCTGACCCCGGCGACGGGACGACGGCTGGAACTGCGCTGGGTCCGCGAGGGCTGAGATCGGGCTTCCGTCCTCGGCTGATGCACGGCGGTCGGTTTGGCCGGCTGCCGCACGGCCGGGCCGCGGCGTCACTTCAACGGCGCCGCATGGCCATCGGTGAACACGGCGTTCTTGGCACCGCTGGTGGCCGCGACGCCGGTGGTCTCGAGATCGTTGGTGTTGCCCTTGGCGCGCATGCCGCCGTTGTGCCAGTTCTCGAAGTCGTACATCAACGGCACGAGCTCGAGCTGCATGCGGGTGCTGGTACGGCCGAGCTTCCGCTTGTTGTAGATCGGGTTCCATTCATAGCTGGTCCCCTCGAGCTTGTAGTAGCCGTACTGCGTGCCTTTGCCTTGGTCGTCGTAGCGGTAGTCCAGAGGGCATTTGAAGACGCTGTTGGCCGACACGTTGGTGCTGGACGAAGAACCGGCATACTGCGCCAGCACATCGCTGATGCGCGGGAACTTGTTGGTGCCGTTCAGGGACGGCAACGGCTCGGCCGCCGGAAGATAGTCCTGGTTGTCGCCGGCGTAGCTCTGCAGGGCGATGCCCAGCTGACGGAGGTTGCTGATGCAGGCGATGTCGTTGGCCTTGCGTTTCGCCTTGCCGAGGGCCGGCAGGAGCATGCCCGCCAAGATGGCGATGATGGCGATGACGACGAGCAGCTCGATGAGCGTGAACGCGCGCCGGAGCGACGAGGCGGGGAGGGTGAAGGAAAAATTCATGGCCGTGTGTGCTGGAGTGGTCGAGGTCTTGGATCGACAGGTTCAACGTCCGCCGGGTCCGCCGCCCCCGCGGCCGCCTCCCCCTCCGCCGGGCCCGCCACCGCCACCGAACCGACGGCCGCGCTGGGCGCGTTGCTCCGGGGTGCTGTTCTTGATGCCGTCGAGCATCCGCTGGGTCATGCGCGCCTGCATCTCCGGGGTCGGCTCGAAGTTCTGGAAGCGTTGGCGCATCTGCTCCATGTCGGGCCGCGGGATCGCCGCCATCGCCTCGCGGTCGGCCTCGGTCGGGCGGAACCCTCCGCGCGGCTCGATCGCATAGAACTTGGCCCACTTGCGGCCGACCCATTTGGCGAGCTGGGCGACCGCCTTGTCCATCGACGCCTCCTTGAGGTCCAGCTTGACCGGCCGCAGCGTGCCGTCCTCAGGAACGACCTTGACCTTCCCGAACTTCCGTAGCTCGGCGGCCGCCTCGACCGGGGTCTGGCCGGCGAACTCGAAGGTGACGGGCTTGGGGATCGCCGGGCCCTCGTTCATGCCGAACATACCCCCCGGCCCACCGCCGAAGCCGCCGAAGCCGCCGAAGCCGCCGCCAGGCCCACCCGCGCCCGGCACCGCGTTGGTGTCGCCGGACGCCATGCGGGCCGCGATCGCGGCGAAATTGGGTCGGACGTTCCAGTTGGTCCAGCCCGGCTGGGGCGACTCCACCTCGCCGGTGGCGACCCGTTTGGCGAGGGCGAGCTTGGCGCCGGTGGTGTAGAGCGGATAGGCGACCGACCAACGGCCCTCGCACTGGTCGACGATGAGGGCGAGCACGCCGACGAGCGGTTGGTCCTCGACCTGGAGGGTGACCCGGTTGGTGAGGTCCTTGTGGACCGTGATGCTCTCCCACGTCTGCCAGCGCAGCTTCTTCGCGACATCGGCCACCTTCATGTTGTGGACGTCGAGCGTGACGATGTTCTTGTGGGCCCGCCAGGCGAGGCGGCCGGCGGTCGCGGCGGCGAGCCCGACGGCGACCAGGACGAGGATCTGGGAGCGTTTCATGTTCGTAGGAGGTGACGCGCCGCGGAGGCACCGGTTACGCCGAAGGGAGACTATTCGTAGCGCAGCGCGTCGATGGGGTCGAGACGCGCGGCCTTCAGCGCCGGGAAGAAACCGAAGACGATGCCGATCACCGCGCTGACGCTGAAGGCGACGAGGACGGAACTACTGGTGATCAAGGTCGGATATCCCTGCTGCTGGGTCAGGACGGGCGCGACGACATATCCCGTGGCGATCCCCAGGGCGCCGCCGAACGCGCTCAGCAACACCGCCTCGGTGAGGAACTGGCCCAGCACGTCGCGGCCCCGCGCTCCGACCGCGAGCCGGATGCCGATCTCCCGGGTCCGCTCGGTGACGTTCACGAGCATGATGTTCATGATGCCGATGCCGCCGACCAGCAGCGAGATGCCGGCGAAGAAGCCGATCAACTGGGTCATGATCTTGTTGTTGGCGTTGAAGAAATCGCTGGTCTCCTGCTGGGTCCGGACCATGAAATCGTCGTCCTTGCCCTCGGTGATCTGGTGGCGCTGCCGCAAGAGCTCGCTGATCTGCGCCTGGACCGCCGGGATGGCGGAGGGGGATTCCGCCTGCACGAAGATCGACCGGAACTTGGTGTCGCCGGAGAGGCGCTTCATCACGCTGGTATAAGGCACGAGCACCAGGTCGTCCTGGTCCTGGCCGAAACTCCCGGAACCCTTCGCCTCGAGCCAGCCGACGATGGTGAACGGGGCGTTCTTGATCCGGATGAGCTGGCCCACGGGGTCCACGTTCTCGCCGAACAACGTCTTCGCCGTCGTGCTGCCGATGAGGCAGACCTTGGCCGCGCCGCGGACGTCGGTGTCGGAGAAGTTCTCCCCGCCCCGCAGCGGCCACGAACGGGCGGTCAGGTACTCGGCGCTGACCCCGGAGATCTGCACCGAGGTGTTCTGGTTCCCGGCGTTGATCTGGCCCTGCGTGCGCGCCTCCGGGCTGGACGCGGCGACCCCGGGGACGTCCCGCCGCAAAGCCTCGTAGTCCTCGACCGACAGGTTCGGCGCCATGCCGAAGCCGCCGCGGACGCCGCCGCGGGACATGTTGCCGGACATCACCGTGATGAGGTTCTGGCCCATGCTGGCGATACGCTTGTCCACCTCGGCCTTTGCGCCGGCGCCCATGCTGACGCCGACGATGACGGAGGCGATGCCGACGATGATCCCGAGCATCGTGAGGAACGAGCGGAGGATGTTCCGGCGCAAGGCGCGGACCGCGATCCTGAGGATTCCGAACATAGCTATGCGAGTTGGACGGCTTTCTGTTCCGCTTCGAGCTTGGCGATCTCCTCGGCGGCGACCAACCGGTCCTTCACCCGCTCGTCGCTGCGGACCAGGCCGTCGCGCATCACGACGACGCGGCGGCAATAGCGGGCGATGTCGAGCTCGTGCGTCACCATGGCGATGGTGATGCCCTGGTCGTTCAGCTTCTGGAAGATCCCCATGATCTCGATGCTGGTCCGCGAATCGAGGTTGCCGGTCGGTTCGTCCGCGAGCAGCAGCTTGGGCTCGTTGACGAGGCCGCGGGCGATGGCCACGCGCTGCTGCTGGCCGCCCGAGAGCCGGCTGGGCGTGTGGTCCGCCCGCGTCGCCAGGCCGACCAGATCGAGCGCCTTGAGCGCGCGCCGTCGTTGTTCTGCCCCGGGAAGCGGAGGCCGCGAATACAACATCGGCAGCTCGACGTTCTCCACCGCGCTGGTGCGCGCGAGCAGGTTGAAGCCCTGGAAGACGAAGCCGATCTTCTGGTTCCTCAGGTCGGCCAATTGGTCGCGGTCGAGGCCGAGCACGTCGACGCCGTCCAGCAGAAAACGTCCGCCGGTCGGCCGGTCGAGGCACCCCAACGTGTTCATCATGGTGCTCTTGCCGGAACCGCTCGCGCCCATGATGGCGACGAACTCACCGGGCTGGATGGTCAGCGTCACGCCGCGGACGGCGTGGACCTCGACCTCGCCGCTGACGTAGGTCTTGCGGAAATCGTCGAGCTGGATGATGGGGACGCTCACGTGGTTCGGGGTCCGGGTTCGTCTAGCGACGCCCGCCGCCGCCGAACGCGAACGGGTTCGCGGCCGGCGCGGACGCGGCGGCGGTCGTGGTCGCGGTGGTGCCCACGACCAGGACATCGCCTTCCTTCAGGCCTTCGCTGACCTCGGTGTTGGAGCTGTCGCTGATCCCGGTCTTGATCGAGACCGCCTTGAGCACGGGCTTGCCGGGCGCGGATTGCTCGGTGTCGAGCAGGTAGACCCTCCGGATGGCCGGTCCTTCGGGCGGGTTGCTGGAGCGCGGAGCGCCGCCGCCCATCCCGCCGGACCCTCCGCCCGGTCCGCCGCCTCCGGGACCGCCTCCGGGACCGCCTCCGGGACCGCCGCCGCCTCCCGGCCCGCCGCCGGCGGCCATCATCGCGCGCATCTTCTCGCGCATCTGCCGGTACTGCTCCTTCTGGTCCGGGGTGAGGGAATCCTCGAACTTCTTGCGCTCGTCATCGGTGGGCCGGCGGCCTTCGGCCACCCAGGGCGGGACCGGCATGTCGCCCGACCCGCCCATCTGGACGGCGCCGTTCGTGCCCGCGGCCTTTGCCACGGCGTCGTTGGTCGAGCTGATGATCGTGCCGGTCGGCGGACGGAAGCGGAGCGCGTTGCTCGGGATCCGGATGATGTTCGTGCGCTGGGCGACGATGAGGGAGACGTTCGCCGTCATGCCTGGCCGCAGCTTCAGATCGCGGTTGTCCACCGCGACCACGGTCGTGTAGGTGACGACGTTCTGGTTGGTGACCGCGGCGAACCGGACCTGCCGGATCCGTCCGTTGAACTTGCGCCCCGGGAAGGCATCGACCGTGAAGTTCGCCTGCTGCCCTTCCTCGACGCCGCCGACGTCGGCCTCGCTGACCGCGGCCTCGATCTGCATCTTCGCCAGGTCGTTCGCGATGGTGAACATCTCGGGGGTGTTGAAGCTGGCGGCGACGGTCTGTCCGGCGTCCACCTTCCGGGAGATCACGATGCCGCTGATCGGCGCGGCGATGGTCGTGCGGTCGAGGTCGACCTTGGCGGAATCGACCGACGCCTGGCGGATCTTGATGTTGGCCTCGGCCTGGTGGAGCGCGACGAGGTTCTGCTGGTACTCGGACTCGGAGACGAGCTTCGCGGTGTAGAGCTCTTGGCTGCGCTTGAAGTTGAACTGCGCGAGCTCGAGCCCGGCCTGGGCGCTCGCGAGGTCGGCCACGGCGCGGGCCATCGAGCGCTCGTAGGTCGCGGGGTCGATCTTGGCGAGCACATCGCCTTCCTTGACCCGTGAATTGAAGTCGACGTTCAGCTCGGTGATGATCCCGGAGATCTGGCTGCCGACGGTGACGATCCGGACCGGATTGAGCGCCCCGTTGGCCGTCACGGCCTGGACGATCTCGCCGCGGGTGACCGTGTTGGTGCGGAACTCGGGCGGTGATGCGGCCGCTTGCCGCTGGGATTGCCAGCGCCGGGCCGCGTAGCCGCCGCCGCCGAGCACCGCGAGGACGACCAGCCACTTCAGCCAGCCGGATTTGGAGGGGTTCGCCATGGAAAATCGTCGATCGGTCGTTGCGGTGGTTCCTGCGGATGCCCCGGTCTCTCGGGAACCTGTTCCTCGGGAGCCGGGCCGGGCCCGCGGGTCTCTACTTCGTCGCCGCGAGCTTCTGCTTCGCCTCGGCCGGGGCCTCGACCTTGGTGGTGCCGACCTCTTTGACCCGCACGGTCGTGGTCGGGCTCATGTTCATCTCGCCCATCGGGGTCTGCATCGTCATGTCGGTCGCCAGCTCGTAGCGCTGCAATTCACCGTCCTTGAGCCAGACACGCAAGGTGGCCTTGATCTTCGGGGCGCCAGGACCGCCGGCGCCGGGCCGGCCGCGGCCGAACGGCATCAAAGCGAGCGCTCCCTCCTCCGTGAGGTCGCCTTCAAGACGGCCTTTGACGAGCTTCACTTCTTTGACCTTGTCCACGAGGTCCACGAGTTCGTTGGCAGGCACCTTCGCACCCAGCAGGCGGCGACCCATCATCGCACTGAAATCGGGCGGACCGCCCCCCCCGAAGCCCGGCTCCGGCAGCTCGGCCGCGGTCTTCCAACCGGCTGCGAGTTTGACCGCGCCGTTGGTGCCCTTGAGCACCGCGGTCAGCCTGTCGCCGTTCATGTCCTGGCTGACGATGGCGAAACCGTCCTTCTCCGTCTTGCCCTCGAGCGGGCTCATCGGGAAGGGCAAGCCCTCGGTCTCGCTGGTCCAGGTGTAGTTCGCTTTCCCGGCCAAGGATCTCGCGGCGGCCTTGATGTCGTCCTTGGGCTCGCTGGCGAAGGCGTCCCCAAGGGCGGCGACGGCACCCAGAGCCACGAGGACCCGGAGGGTGCGCAGCATGGAGGAGCGGCGCCGCAGATGCGTCGGATTGGTCACGGCGCTGGAGACTGCGGTCCCCGGGGCTGGTTACAGAAGGATTTTTTCCGGTGCAGGCCGGCGCCAAAGAGCCTTCGCCACGACACAGGACAGGTTGTCGGCGACACGCTAAAACGGATCGGGCCCGACGGCGGTCGTCCAACCGCGCCGGGCCCGATGTTCGTCGGTCCGAGATCCGCGCGACGGCGGATATCCGGTCAATACTTCGGCACGCCGTGGTCGATCTCGTCGCTCCACGCGCTGATGCCGCCCTTGACGCTCTTCACGTACTTGAAGCCCTGCTGGCGCAGGAATTCGAGGGCCTTCATCGAGCGTTTGCCCGACTTGCAGTGGAGATAGATCTGGGTGTTTGGATCCAGCTCGACGAAGCGCTGCGGCAGCGAGCCGAGCGGGATCTGCGGCACGCCTTCGACGTGGGCGATCTCGTATTCGTCCGGGTCGCGGACGTCGACCACCTGGATGCCGAGCTTCGGGTCGTCGAGCGCGGCCTTCATCTGCTGGACGGTCACCTCGTCCGGATTGGAGCCGGCGACCACCGGTTCGGGCACGACGCCGCAGAACATCTCGTAGTCGATGAGCTCCTTGACCGTGGGGTGGTCGCCGCAGACGGGGCATTTGGGGTCGCGGCGCAGCTTCAGCTCGCGGAACTTCATGTCCAGCGCGTTGAAGAGCAGCAACCGGCCGATGAGCGACGTGCCCTTGCCGATCGCGAGCTTGAGGATCTCAGTGGCCTGGATGCAGCCGATGATGCCGGGCAGCACGCCGAGGACGCCGCCCTCGGCGCAGCTCGGGACCATCCCGGGAGGAGGAGGCTCCGGATACAGGCATCGGTAGCAAGGCCCGCCCAGGTGCGGCGCGAAGACGCTGGCCTGGCCCTCGAAGCGGAAGATGGATCCATAGACGTTCGGTTTCTGGAGCAGCACGCAGGCGTCGTTCGTCAGGTAGCGGGTCGGGAAATTGTCCGTGCCGTCCACGACGATGTCGTAGGGGCGGATGATGTCCATGGCGTTGTCCGACGCGATCCGGGTCTTGTGCAGGACGACCTCGACGTTCGGGTTGAGCGCGTTGATCGTGACCTTCGCGGAATCCGCCTTGGAGAGGCCCACGTCGGCATCGGCGTGGAGGATCTGCCGCTGGAGGTTCGAATGGTCCACCGTGTCGAAGTCGACGATGCCCAGCTTGCCGATGCCCGCGGCGGCGAGGTACATGGCGATCGGTGACCCGAGGCCGCCCGCGCCGATGCACAGGACGCTGGTGGAACGGATCTTCTTCTGGCCGGCGAGGCCGACTTCCGGAAGGATCAGGTGGCGCGAGTAACGACGGATTTCCTCGTTCGTAAGGTCGGTCATAAAAGAGCGGCGAGCGTAGAAGCCGCCGACCTGCGGGCAAGGGAAGTTTGCCGTCCCCCGCCCTGCCTTCCGACCCGCCGCGACCTATGCACCGCAAGAACCGCCTCCCCGATCCCGCCGCCACCGCCGCGCTCATCGCCAAGCGCACACCACTCCGGCCGGGACTCGGGATCGTGCTCGGCAGCGGCTTCGGCGCGATCGCCAAGGCCGTCACCGGCGGTCGGGAGTTCCCGTACCGCGACCTGCCAGGTTTCCCGGTGGGCTCGGTCCCGGGCCACGCCGGCCGCCTCATCATCGGCGAGTGGCTGGGCATCCCGGTGGCCATCCTGGCGGGCCGGGCCCACTTCTACGAGGGCTTCGACCTGGCGGAATCCACGTTCCCGATCCGCGTGCTCGCGGCGCTGGGGGTCGGGACGCTGCTGCTGACGAATGCATCCGGCGGGATCAACGCGAAGTTCCAGGTCGGCGATTTCATGGCGTTGACCGACCACATCAACTTCATGGGGACGAACCCGCTGCGCGGTCCGGAACCGGCCGGGCTCAACCGCTTCGTCGACCTCACCGCGGCCTACGATCCCGCGCTGAAGGACGAGCTGAAGGCGGCCGCGAAGTCCATGAAGTCGCCGAAGGTGCGATGCCACGAGGGTGTGTACCTCGCGGTGAGCGGTCCAAGCTTCGAGACGCCGGCGGAGATCCGGGCGTTCCGCACCTTGGGTGCCGATGCCGTGGGGATGAGCACGGTGCCGGAAGCCATCGTGGCACGGCAGTGCGGGCTGAAGGTGGCCGGCCTGAGCTGCATCACCAACGCCGCCGCCGGGCTCGGCGGCAAGGGGCAGACGGTGTCGCACCTCGACGTGCTCGAGCTCGCCCGCCAGCGCGAGGGCGTCGCCGCCGATCTGGTCGGCAAGTTCGTGTCGCGGATCGGTTGAGGTCCGTTGCGCGGGCGCTCCGCGTCCATCGCACCGACCATGGAAGGCGCCACTGGCGTCAACCGTCGCGGAGCCGCTGCCGACCGCCGGTCCGGTGTCCGCGCAAAGGATGTCTTGGCCGCCGGGCGTCCCCCTGGCCTAGGATCGCGCCGTGCCCGCGCTCGACCTATCGCGTCTCAACGTCCTCCCGCTCTCCCAGCGGCGGAGCCTCACCCGGGTGGAGGACATCCTCGTGCAACCCGCCTCCGTGCCGGAGCCGTTGTCGCCGACCGCGGCGGCATCGGTTGCCGAGGCGGCGGGGCGCATCCGCGATGCCCGGGCGCGCGGCGCGCAGGTCGTGCTCATGTACGGCGCCCACCTCCTGCGGAACGGCGCGGCGCTCCTCCTCACCGACCTGATGGAGCGAGGCTTCATCACCCATCTCGCGACGAACGGCGCAGGCACCATCCACGACTGGGAGTACGCGTGGCTCGGTCGGTCCACCGAGAGCGTGGAGGAGAACGTCGCCGCCGGGACCTTCGGCACGTGGGACGAGACCGGCCGGAACATCCATCTCGCGTTGCTGGCGGGCGCGGTGTCCGGCCTCGGCTACGGCGGGGCGCTCGGCAAGTTCATCCATGAGGACGGCTGCACGGTCCCGCGGGCCGAAGAGCTCGCGCAGGTCGTGGCGCAGTTCCCCGCCGACCCGCTCGCCGCCTCATGCTGCGACCTGCTCGCGGTGATGCAGCGGCACGGGCTCGTGGAGGGACGCCACGAGATCGTGCACGGTTGGAAACAGGCGAGCATCCTCGCGCAAGCATGGCGGCTCGGCGTGCCGGTCACGGTGCATCCGGGCATCGGTTACGACATCATCTCATGCCATCCGATGTTCAACGGCGCCGCCATCGGCCGCGCCGCAGCATCGGATTTCCGGACCTTCGCCGGCGCGGTGGAAGGCCTGGACGGCGGCGTGGTGATGTCGGTCGGGTCGGCGATCATGGCGCCGCAGGTCTTCGAGAAGAGCCTCAGCTGCGTCCACAACCTGCGCTTCCAGGAGGGCCGTCCGGCGGTCTCGGGCCACAGCATCTACGTGGTGGACCTGCAGGACGGCGGCGACTGGGACTGGACCGCCGGCGAGCCGCCGAAGACGAACCCCGCCTACTATCTCCGCTTCTGCAAGAGCTTCTCCCGGATGGGCGGCGCGATGCGGTACCTCCAATGCGACAACCTCGCGTTCATCCACCATCTGCACAGAGAGCTGGTCCAGCCATGACTCCCGCCCGATTCGACGCCATCACGTCCCGCTACCCTTCGCTCCGCGTCGCGGTCGTCGGCGATTTCTGCCTCGACCGCTACTTCGACATCGATCCGGAACGGCAGGAGATCTCCATCGAGACCGGGTTGCCGGTCCACGACATCCGCGGCGTGCGCTGCCAACCGGGTGGTGCCGGCACCATCCTGAACAACCTCGCCGCCCTCGGGACCGGCACGCTGCGGCCGGTCGGCCTCTGCGGCGACGACGGCGAAGGCTGGGAACTCCGCCGGGCGCTGGCCGCGCGTCCGGGCGTGGACCTCTCGGGGATCCTCACCGCGTCCGGTCGCCACACATTCACGTACACCAAACCGCTGGTCCACCGCGTCGGACGACCACCCGAGGAGCTCAGCCGGCTCGACCTCAAGAACTGGACCCCCACGCCGGCTCCGCTCCGGGCCGCGCTCTCGGAAGCCATGGCTGCCGCCGTGGCCGGCAGCGACGCGGTGATCGTGCTCGACCAGGTGGACATCGCGGAGACGGGTGTCGTGACGCCGGAACTGCTCCACGACATCGCCGAGGCGCTCGGCCGGTCCCCGGGGAAACCGTTCGTCGCCGACAGCCGTCGCGGGCTGAGCGATTGGCCGGCGGTGGTCTTCAAGATGAACGCCAACGAGCTCGGCTCGCTGGTGGGTGCACCGGTCGGATCGATCGACGAGATCCGCCGCGCTTGCGCCGCGATGGCGGTGCTCAACGGACAACCCGCCTTCGTCACGCTCGCGGAGCGCGGTATCATCGGCGCCTCGCCTTCGGGCGAGATCGAGCACGTGCCGTCGCTACCGGTGCGCGGACCGATCGATATCGTCGGCGCCGGCGATTCGGTCACGGCCAACCTCACCCTCGCGCTCGCCGCGGGCGCCTCCTTGCGCGAAGCCATGGAACTGGCCATGGCCGCCGCGAGCATCGTCATCCACCAACTCGGCACCACCGGCACCGCGGACGTCGCCCGGTTGCGGGAGGTGCTGCTTTGAACGGCGGACGCGAAGAGGCGCGGAGCCTCCGGGCCGGCTTCGCCGTGGCGATCGCGGCCCTGCTCGCGACGGTCTGGGCGGGCTGCGCGGCGCCTCGCGCGGTGCTCGGACGCCATGAATTCCAGCGGCCGGAGATGGGGCTCCCGTTCCGCATCGTGCTCTATGCGCCGGACGGCACTTCCGCCACCAACGCGGCCGAAGCGGCCTTCGCCCGTATCGCGGAGCTGAACTCCAGTCTCAGCGACTACGACGACGCCTCGGAACTCAGCCGGCTCTCGCGCACCAGCGGCACGGGACAAGCGGTGCCCGTCGGGAGGGACCTGTGGAACGTGCTCGCGAAGGCGGCGCAGGTCTCCCGGGCCAGCGACGGCGCGTTCGACATCACGGTCGGTCCGCTCGTGCAGCTGTGGAAACGCGCGCGCCGCCAACGCGAGCTTCCCGCGCCGGCGCTGCTCGCGACCGCGAAGGCCTCGGTCGGATGGGACGCCGTCGTGCTGGATCCCGCCCGCCGCACCGCGATGCTGACGCTACCGAAGATGCGGCTGGATCCCGGCGGCATCGCCAAAGGCTACGCGCTCGACGAGGCGGCGAAGGTCCTCCGGGCGCGCGGTGTCGACCGCTTCTTGGTCAGCGGCGGGGGCGACATGGTGGCGGGCGGACCTCCCCCGGGCCGGCGGGGCTGGCGCGTCGAGGTCGGCGTCTACGACACCGACGGGGCGCCGGCGCCGCGGTTCGTCTCGCTCCGCGACCACGCGCTCGCCACCTCGGGCGACCAGTTCCAGCGCGTGGAGATCGGCGGCGTCCGGTATTCGCACATCGTCGATCCGCGCACCGGCATCGGCCTCACCGACCACAGCCTCGTCACCATGCTCGCGCCGGACGGCATCACCGCCGATGCCGTGTCGAAGGTCGTCAGCGTCGCCGGACCCGGACGCGGCCTTTCCCTGCTGAAGCGTTTCCCCGGTGTCGAAGCGTTCGTCGTGCGCCGGCCCGACGGCATCGTGGAGGAGCGCAGTTCGCCCGGCTTCGGCCGGTGGACGGAACGCTGATCCGTGCCGACGGACACGGTCCGCCGCTGGAACCGGGACGCGGCGCCCAGGATGCCTTCCCTGGCCTGCTACTCGACGAGCACGCGTTCCCGCGCGAGCCAGTCCGGAAGCGCATCGGACAACGCCGCCGCCACCGTCGCGACGCCGAGGGATCCCAGGCCCGCGTCGCCCGAGACCAGCGAGAAGGCGTCGCTCCTCGGGCGCCAGAGAGTGGCGTCCGTCTCACCCCATAGCGCCAGTCCAGGAAGCCCGAGCGCGGCCGCCAGATGGGTGACCCCGGAATCGTGGCCCACGAACCCGACGCAACCGGCCAAGCGGACCGCGACCTCGGTCAAAGGCGCGCTCCGCAGGATCTCGGAGCGCCCGGTCGGCAACGCGGAAGCCAACCGCTCCAAGCGTCCCCCTTCCGCCTCGCCGCCGACCAGCAACAGGTCGATCGGCAGCGTCCCGAGGATGTGCCCGAGCAACGCGGCCCAGCGGTCTTCCGGCCAGTTCTTCCGTTCGCTTCCGGATCCGGGATGGACGGCCAGGCAAGGCCGCTTCGAGAGCGCGGCCGCGGCCAGCCGGATCCGCGGGACGGGATCCGCATCGAAGATGGCCAGCCGCTGCAAGGGCTCCAGCAGCTGGTCCGTCGCGTGGACCGGTCGGGAGCCGTCCGGACGGTGCGGCCCTTGGATGATCTGCGCCTTGGTCACCTTCGCGAGGTTGTCGCGGAAGATCTCGTCGGGATCGAAGAGATAACTGACCACCACGTGGATCCCGGCGAACTCTTCCGAAAGCGCCGGATCCAGCGCGCCGCGCCGCGCGAAGAACCCGGCGAGCGGCCGCGACTCGATCGGCCGCGCCAGATCGGCCAACCCGCCGGCCGCGGCGAGCGCGACGACCTGCGGATAGCCGAGGACCTCCAAGCTCGCCGCAGGGAACTGTCGCCGGAGCGCGGCCAGCACAGGAAGGGTGAGGATGAAATCGCCGATCGCGCCGCCGCGGATGATGAGGATGCGCCCGCGCATGGTGGGCGCTTGATGCCGCACGGACGGTGTCCACGGCAACAGCGGATCCTCGGGCCCGGATTCCTGCCGCGGGCGGCATCCCACCTGCGGAGTCCCGTGTTCCCGGCCGCAACGCACGCTTCCCCTGCCCCGGCGCGGCCGGGTAGCTTCAGTCCCGTGAAGCACAAAGGCAAAGCACTCAGCGCCGCCGCCGCCATGCTGGGCAAGGCGTTGATGGCCGTGATCTTGTTGGCGGGGACCTCCGCGTTCCTATGGCCGAAGAATCTCCTGCTCGCGGCCGCGTTCTGCGGGCTCGGGCTGGTCTTCAGCGTGTTCACGCTCTGGTTCTTCCGCGATCCGGACGCGAAGGTGCCGTCCGACCCGCGGAGCGTCGTCGCGCCGGGCCACGGCAAGGTGGACGTCATCGACGAGACCACCGAACCGAACGTCATGGGCGGACGCTGCCAGCGGATCTCGATCTTCCTCTCCGTCTTCGACGTCCACGTGCAGCAGGCGCCGATCGCCGGCACGGTGAGCTACCTGAAGCACACACCCGGCCTGTTCCTCAACGCGCTGAAGACCGAATCGGCCGCGCACAACGAGAACGTGCTCATCGGACTCCGACCGGAAGGCTCCGGCGCCCGGGCCATCGGCGTGCGGCTGATCACCGGGCTCATCGCGCGCCGCATCATCCCGTGGGTCCGGGTCGGCGATTTGACCGGCAAGGGCGAACGTATCTCGCTGATCCAGTTCGGTTCGCGGGTCGATCTCTATCTGCCGCTCGACGCGACGGTCTCGGTGAAGCTCGGCGACCGCGTGGTCGGCGGCGAGACGGTCGTCGCCAAGCTCTGACCATGGACACGCCGAAGCCCAGCGCACCGGCCGCCGAAGGTGCCGGCGAAGAGAAGCTGAAGATCTATCTCCTGCCGAACCTGTTCACGGCGGGCAACCTCTTCTGCGGTTTCCTCGCGCTCACCCGCATCGTCGAAGCCGACCCCGGAGCGGTCGATTTCAACTCCATCATCCGCCACGCCCTCGGCTACATCCTGCTCGCCTGCATCTTCGACCTGCTCGACGGGCGGGTGGCGCGGATGGGCGGCTACGAATCGCCCTTCGGCCGCGAGTTCGATTCGCTCGCGGACATCGTGAGCTTCGGCGTCGCGCCGGCGTTCCTCGTGCACCGCATCGTGCTGAAGCCCGTGTTCGTGAACCATCCCGAGGTCGGCTGGTTCATCGCCTCGCTGTACGTGATCTGCGGCGCCTTCCGCCTCGCGCGGTTCAACTGCCTCGCCGCCATGAGCAACGCCGGCGGCGGGAAATACTTCCTCGGCTTCCCCATCCCGATGGCCGCCGGCATGGTCGCTTCGCTCACGATGTTCCTGATCTGGTTCGACGAGAAGGATTTCCCGGTCGGGACCTGGCGCTACGCGCTGCCGGTGATCCTGGTGTTCCTCTCGTTCATGATGGTGAGCGAGGTCAAGTACCCGACCTTCAAGAAGCTCGATTGGCGGACCCAGCGGCCGTTCGTGAAGACGCTGATCATCGCGCTCCTGATCGGCTCGTTCATCGTGCTCTGGCAGCAGATCCTGCCCGTGGTCGCGCCGCTGGTCTTCACCGCATACCTCGTCTACGGCTTCGTCCGCCCCAGCATCTCGCGGCGGATGCAAAAGGAGATCGAGGTGGACGACGACCCCGACGAGGGCGACGCGGACGGCGCGGCCGCGACGGGCAAATGAGGCTCGCCATGTTGGATTGGCAGGAACTCCCGTTGGACGCCGGCCTCGGCATGCTGGCCGGCTTCATCACGTCCGCGCTCGGCGGACCGATCAACGTCACCATCGTGAACGAGAGCGCCCGCAGCGGCTTCCTGCGGGCCTTCCTCATCGCCGTCGGCGCGGTGCTGATGGAGACGATCTACTGCGCGATGGCGTTCGCCGGCTTCAGCTCGATCTTCCTCTCCCACACGGCCCAGGCGGTGATGCAGCTGACCAGCTTCGTGCTCGTGCTCTGGTTGGGGTTGAAGTACCTGCTGGCCGGCCACGTCCCCGGGGAAGGCCGCGTCGAGCGGATGGTCGAGAAACGGTTGAACCCGCACACGGCGTTCTGGATCGGTTTCGTCCGCGTCCTCGCGAACCCGGGCGTCCTGCTGCTCTGGCTCGGCATCACCGCGTCCTTGCTCTCCCATGGCGCGCTCGATCCCAACTGGTCCAGCAAGGGCGTGTTCTGCGCCGGCGTGGCCGCCAGCGGGTTGATCTGGTTCGCCGGTGTGAGCGCCGCGGTGTCGCGCGGGAAAGGACGCTTCTCGGTCAAGCTGCTGAGGACCATCTCGCAGGCCAGCGGCATCGTCCTGCTCATCACCGCCGTCGTCATCGCGGTGCGGCTCGTGCAGCTATTGGCGAAACGGTGAGGCGGCGGGGTCAGGTTTCAGGTTTCAGGTTTCAGGTTTCAGGTTTCAGGGCCAAGGCGCAGGCGCCCATCGCCGTGGGCCGTGAGGCGGCAGGACCTACGACTTGAAACCTCAAACCTTAAACCTGAAACCCGCCCCGCCCCCGAGTCTCGTAGACAAATCTTCCCGTGCTGCGCGTCCTCCCGTTGTCCATCCATGTCCCCGCGCCTCCTGGAACGCCTGTACGATGACCACGCCGATGCGTTGACGGGCTTCCTCATGGACCTGACCCGCGACCCCGCGGACGCGCGGGACGCCCTCCAAGAGATCTTCATCAAGCTCGCCACCCGCCCCGAGCTGCTCGACGGGGTGCGCGAGGAGCGGGGCTACCTGCTCCGCCTCGCGCACAACCTCGCCATCGACCTGATCCGTCGCCGCGCCGCCCGCTCCCGCGCGCACGATGGCCTGGCGGAAGAGTCGCCAGGTATCTTCGCCACCACGTCCGATCCCGACGAGGCCGCCTTCCGCGATGAGCTCGCCAAAGCCCTCGGCGCGCTGCCCATCGAGCAACGCACGGTGGTCCATCTCAAGCTCTGGGAAGGCCTCACCTTAAAGGCGATCGCCGAGACCTTGAAGATCCCGCCGAACACAGCGGCCAGCCGTTACCGCTACGGCGTAGACAAACTGCGGGCCCTGCTACGTCCCCTTTACGACGAGATCCGGTGAAACAGGAAAACCATGAAACGACACCCTGATCTGAAAGCAGGAAAGCAAGAACCACCGGGCCTCGCCGGTACCGTCGCCGGCCGCCGCCGTAGCGCAGGTTTTCAACCCGCGATGCGACGGCCTGTCGGAGGCGCGGGCTGTTTTCCGCACCTCGCGACCAAGGCGGCTTTGCCGAGTGGAACTCGGCGATACGGCAGATTGAAAATCTGCGCTACGACTCCCGCCTCGGCCCCTCACGACACCGCCCTCCGCCCATGAAGACCCCTGACGATTTCGAGCAACAGCTCGCACGCACGCCGCGCCGCGCTGCGCCGCCGGAATGGCGGGCCGACATCCTCGCCAACGCCCATGCCGCCGCCGCGGCCCGCAGACTCGAAAGTCCGCGCTCACGAGCGGACGGACCTTCCAGGGCTCACAGCCCGTTGCTCCAGCTCTGGGTTTGGCTCACCGGCATCTCGCCGGCATGGCGGGCGCTCGCCGCCGTGTGGGCGGTCTGCCTCACGGTGAACCATTTCACCAGCAGTCCTCCCACCGGCTCGCTCGCTTCCCGCGGCGACCGCGGCAACCTCGCGCCGGAACAGATCGCCGCGGCCCGCGCGCAACGTGCCGAACTGCTCCAACTCGCCGGTCTCGTCGAGACGCGTTCGCCCGAACCCCAACCCGCCCGCCCGCCGGGTCCGCGCAGTGGTCTCCGCCGTCCCGAACGGTCCAGCTTCGGTTGAACCCGAAGTGCGAAGCCCAAGGTCCCGCCTCCACGCCTCACGTCCGTCTTTCCACTGATCTCCTATGACTCTTCCCGAATATCTGCTCCGCAAGAACGAGCGCCCGATCACTTGGCTGTTCATCCGGAGCTGGATCCCCGCACGGACGGAACGCTACTCATGGCTGCGCGTCGCGGCATTCACCGTGAAATCAGCGTTGCTCGCCTCTCTTCTCCTCGGGGTGGCGGACGTCCTCTTCGAAGCGGTCTCGCGCCTGCTCGTCGACAACTCGGGGCCGGCGACCAACATGTTCTTCTGGTCGTTCTTCCTTCCGACGCTTGCCGAGTTCGCCGCCTGTTTAGGGCTGTGCTGGAGCGTCGTGTCACGCATCTGCTGGAACCAACGCGCCGCCCGGCTCGCAGCCTCGCCGGAAAGCCCTGAAGCCACCGCGCCCTGGCCGCGGCTCGGGTTGTTGCGCCGGAGCGCATGGGGCCTGCTCTACCGAACCGTGGTCGGCCTGGCGACACCGATGCTGCTCTTCCACGCGATTGAGAACACCCGCGGTGCGTGGGCCTGGCGACAGATGCGGGCCGAGCTGAAGGCAAAAGGCGAATGCATCGATTTGGCGTGCGTCATCCCGCCGTCGGCGCGCGACGAGGAGAACTTCTTCGCCACTCCGTTCTGGCAGCAGTTCAACCACAAGAAAGTCACCGACGCGAAAGGCCGCACCAGCACCCAGTGGGAGCAACCCACCCCTTTCGCCTACACCACCAACTTCGCGCTGCCCAACGAACCGGAGACGGTGAAGCGCATCAACGGGGTCGCCAAGGAACCCACCGATGGACGCGTCGATCTCGCCGCTTGGGCCGCGCAAATGCGCTCCGTGACCACCAATGCCGCCAAGGCCAGATCGGGTGGCAGACAGCTCACCTTTCCAATGCCCGCTGTGCCCGGTGATCCGGCGAAGGATGTGCTGTTCGCGCTCTCGAAGTTCGACACCACACTGAGCGAATTCGCCACCGCAGCGCCGCGTCCGCGCAACCGTTACCCGACCCACTACGAGGACGGGTTCACCGCCTTGGTACCCCATCTTGCCGCGCTGAAGACCAGCGTCCAGATCTGCAAACTCCGCGCCGTCGCCCGGCTCGCCGCGGGCGATTCCGCCGGGGCGGCGGCCGACACGATGCTCGCGTTCCGCCTTGGCGAATCCCTGCGGGAGGATCCATTGCTCATCTCCCAACTGGTGCGCTTCGGCTGCGACATCATCGCGCTGCGGGCCTTGTGGGAAGGTATGGCGGACCATCGTTGGGACGACGCGCAGCTCGCTGCCTTCCAGGAGCTGCTCGGCCGGCGCGACTACGCCAGCGGCATCGTCCACGCCTTCGAAGGCGAGCGAGCCATGGGCAACGAGATGATGGAGTGGTTGCTCCGGCATCGCGTGAACGGCGTGACCGAGCTCGATAGGTTGGGCAGCGATACTCCTGGAAATTCGGACGCCCCGTTGCCTTTGCTCCTCATCGTGCCGTCCGGCTGGTTGCGGCAGAACCAGATCGGCCTGCTGCGCGGCTACCAATTCATCATCGACCATGGACGGGAGGCCATGAACCGCACCAATCGCACCGTCGCGCTCGCAGGAGACCATCTCCGCAAGTTCGACATCGACGACTACGTGGTCCAGATGAAGACCCACCCTTCGCCGTTCAATGTGCTCGGTGGAATGCTCCTGCCCGCCCTCGGGAAATCCACCGACAAAGCCAACCGCGCCCAAGCCACCGCCGGGCTTGCGGTAGTCGCCTGCGCGCTGGAGCGGTATCGTCTCGCCCACGGCACGTTCCCCGCCTCCCTCGCCGAACTGGTGCCCGCCTATCTCCCCGCCGTGCCCACCGATTGGATGGGCGGCCAACCGCTCCATTACGAGCGCACCGACAACGGCTGGTTCCGCCTTTGGAGCATCGGCGGCAACGGCAAGGACGACGGTGGTACCTTCCGTAAATTGAACGACAACGGCCGCAGAGTGAGCGACGACCTCGACTGGCCGTGGCCTCTGCCGCTGCCTTCGCGCGACGCGCGGCTGTTCTGATCCGGAACCATGCGGTGGAACGGAGCGTGGACGTTGGCATCCGTGAGGTTTTGTTACGCGTGGCTTGCCACCGCTTTCGGAGCGGACGAAAAGGTCCCGAAGTCATGGAGACGCGTCCGGTGGTCGAAAGCGGTAGCTCCGCTCTGCTTCGCCACCATTGCTCCAAGACGCTGGCGCGACGACTCAAGCACCAGTGCGGACTCCGCGAGGTTTTGGAGTGCGCCAGTCCTCTGGCGCTTTGATCGGGGCTTGCGGAGGGAATAAGCGCCTCGTCACTTCAGAGGCCTGTCCGGTGGCCGAAAGCGGTAGAGGACTACCGCACTCCAAAACGCTGGCGCGACGACTCAAGCACCGGTGCGGACTCCGCGAGGTTTTGGAGTGCGCCAGTCCTCTGGCGCTTTGGTCGGGGCTTGCGGAGGGAATAAGCGCCTCGTCACTTCAGAGGCCTGTCCGGTGGCCGAAAGCGGTAGAGGTCTACCGCACTCCAAGACCTCGCGGAGTTCCCACGCCGCCCGCCGGCTGGCAGCCGACGCCAAGGAGAGATCGACAGTCCCCTCCAGGATCCTCGCCCTGCGCGACCTGCGTCCCGGCGAGGAACTGACCTTCGATTACGGCTACGACATCGAGGACTACCGGGACCATCCCTGCCGCTGCGGCGCATCGGGATGCTGCGGCTACGTCGTCGCCGAGCCGTTGCGCGACCAGGTCCGCGATTTGGAAGCCGGGACCCAGCGCCGGAAGTGAAGGCCGTCCGGGCTCACGCCCCGCCGCGGACGCGCTGCTTCTTGGCTTCGAGGTCCTCTTCCAGCCGCTGTTTCTCCGCGGCGAACTCCGCGCGCAAGGTGTCGGCCTTCTCCGGATGTCCTGCCGCCCGGGCCGCGGCCAACTCATCGGCGAGAGCGATCTCGCGCTGGGCGACCTTCGAGCGGTGCAGCGATTCCAGGTCCGCGATGCGGGTCTTTTGGTCGGCGGAGAGCTTCTTGGCGGGAGCGCTCTTGCTCAACCGTTCCATCGCGAGTTCGTAGGCGGACTTCATGGCGCGACGAGACAACCACACATGGGCGCGGAAGGACATCGCGACGTGGGCGACGGTCATCATGCGCCTGGCCGTCCAGGCGCCGCGGGGTTATCACGAGAACGAGGGCGTCCGCGTCATTCCCGGTTCGCCGTCCGACCGGAAGGTCCGGTAGCGTCGGGCCGTGACTCCGCTCTCCGATATCTCCATCCGACTGCACCGCGACGACGACGTGGTCGTGCTCAAGCGTCCGGTGAAGGCCGGCCTCGCCTTCGCCGACACCGACGGCGGCACGGTCACGCTGAGGACCGACCTGCTCCGCGGCCACAAATTGGCGACGCGCGAGGTCCGCGACGGCGAGCCGTTGCGCCGGTACGGACAGGTGATCGGCTTCGCCCGCGGCGACATCGCGCCCGGCGACCACGTCCACACCCACAACCTCGTGGTCCGCGATTTCACGAGGGAGCACGAGTTCGGCACGGATGTGCGAACGCTGCCGCCGGTGCCGGCCGGCGAGGAGCGCGGGTTCCTCGGTTACTCCCGGCCCGGCGGACGCGTCGGGACGCGCAACTACATCGCCGTCGTCTCCAGCGTGAACTGCTCGGCCAGCACGTCGCAGCAGGTGAGGGCGCGGTTCGCGCCGGAACAGCTCCGCCGCGATTTCCCCGGCGTGGACGGCGTGCTGGCCTTCACCCACAAGAGCGGCTGCTGCGTCCAGCCCGGCGAACCGCACGCGATGCTCCAGCGCGTGCTCGCCGGCATCGCGCGGCATCCGAACATCGCCGGCTACGTGATGATCGGCCTCGGCTGCGAGGGACATCAGGTCAGCGGCATCCGCGCGGACGGCAAGCTCGACCAGTTGAGGCCGGGAGAAGCGGCGCCGACCTTCCTGAACATCCAGCAGCAGGGCGGCGTGGCGAAGACCATCGAAGCCGCGGCCGCCGCGGTCGCCAGGCTGTTGCCGGTCGCCGACCTGGCGCGCCGCACGCCGCAGCCGCTGTCCAAGCTCGTGCTGGCGCTGAACTGCGGAGGATCCGACGGCGCGAGCGGCATCACCGCGAACCCGGCGCTCGGCATCGCCAGCGACGAGCTGGTCCGCCACGGCGGCACGAGCGTGCTGGCGGAGACGCCGGAGATCTACGGCGCGGAACATCTGCTCACGCGGCGCGCCATCACCCGCGAGATCGGCGAGAAGCTGGTCGCGCACATCCGCTGGTGGGAGCAGTACGTCAAGTTGTTCGGCGCCTCGATCGACAACAACCCGAGCCCCGGGAACAAGGAAGGCGGCCTGACCACGATCTACGAGAAGAGCCTCGGGGCGCTCGCCAAGGGTGGACAGGCGCCGTTGAGCGCCGTCTATCGCTACGCCGAGCCGATCACGGCGCCGGGCTTCGCATTCATGGACACACCGGGGTTCGATCCGGTGAGCATGACCGGCCTGGTCTGCGGCGGCGCGAACGTGGGTGTGTTCACCACCGGCCGGGGCAGCGTGTACGGGTGCAAGCCGTCGCCGTGCCTCAAGGTGGCCACGACGACCACGCTCTACGATTGGATGCGCGACGACATGGACCTGAACGCGGGCACCATCCTCGACGGCACGGAGACGGTCGAACAGGTCGGCCAGCGGATCTTCGAGGCGATCCTCGCCATGGCGAGCGGCGAGCGGACCAAGAGCGAGGCGCAAGGGATCGGCGACGAAGAGTTCGCGCCGTGGATCCTCGGGCCGACCTTCTGACAGAAGGACCGGCCGGCCGATTCGTCGGTTGGCGCCTGGGTTTTCTGTCTTTCGCCTTGCGATGGCGGGGCGGTTTCCCGGTTCATCCGCCGCATGGCTGATTGGATCTCCGTCGTTCTGCTGGGTCTCATCGAGGGCATCACCGAGTTCTTGCCGGTCTCGTCGACCGGCCACCTGCTGCTCGCGGAGCACTGGCTCGGCCACCGCTCCGAGCTCTTCAACGTGGTCATCCAGACCGGCGCCGTGCTCGCGGTGCTCGCCGTCTTCGCCGGCAGGGCCAAGGACCTGGTGCTCGGCTGGAGCCGCCCGGAAAACCGGGACTACCTGCTCAAGCTCGCCGCGGCGTTCGTGATCACCGCGATCGGTGGCCTGGCGTTGAAGAAGGCCGGGCTCAAGCTGCCGAAGGACCCCGCGCCCATCGCATGGGCGACGCTCATCGGCGGCGTGGCGTTCGTCGGTGCCGAACGGTGGTTGCGCGGACGCAGGACGATCGTGGACGTCTCGTGGACCATCGCGCTGGCGATCGGCGCGGCGCAGCTGATCGCGGTGGCCTTCCCAGGTTCGTCGCGCTCGGGCACGACCATCCTGGTCGCGCTGCTGCTGGGGCTGGCGCGTCCGGCGGCCGTCGAGTTCTCGTTCCTGTTGGGGATCCCGACGCTGCTCGCGGCCGGCGCGAAGGAGACGCTCGACGCGCTGAAGGACAAGACCCCGCACGAGCCTTGGTCGCTCATCCTGCTCGCCACCGCGGTCGCGGCGGTGACGGCGTTCGTCGTGGTGCGATGGCTGCTGGGCTACGTGCGCGGCCACACGTTCACGCCGTTCGGCTGGTACCGGATCGCGGTGGGCGCGGCGATCCTGCTGTTCGTGAAGTAAGGATGGATCGTGACGGGCGGACATCGGTGACGTCCGGGCCCGGCGAACACGGTCCTTCCTGTCCTCCGGGTCTCTCGGCTAGAACATGCGGCAATCCGCGCGCGCCGCATCGCGCCGATCCGTTCCCATGCCCGATATCGCCCCGCCGCTCGGCCTGATCGCCGGCTCCAAGTCGTTGCCGCTCCTCTTCGCGCGTGAAGCCCGCCGCGACGGACGCCGCATCGTCGCCGTCGCGTTCGAGGGCGAGACCGATCCGGCGCTGGCTCCGCTGGTCGACGACATCGTCTGGCTCCGCGTCGGACAGCTCGGAAAACTCATCTCCGCCTTCACCGACCGCGGCGTCGCGCAGTGCGTGATGCTCGGGCAGATCGCGCCGAAGAACCTCTTCGACGTCCGACCCGACCTGCGGGCGATGGCGCTGCTCTTCCGGCTCAAGGAGAAGAACGCCCACACCGTCTTCGGAGCCATCGGCGACGAGCTCAAGAAGGACGGCGTCGAGCTGATCGAACCGCTGCGCTGGCTCAGGCCGTGGATGCCCGCCGCCGGTTACGCGAGCGGCCCGTCGTTGGACGCGGCCCGCCGCGCCGACATCGCCTTCGGCCATCACATCGCGAAAGAGGTCTCCCGCCTGGAGATCGGCCAGAGCGTGGTCGTGAAGAACGGGACGGTGCTCGCCGTGGAAGGGTTCGAGGGCACCGATGCCTGCCTCGAACGCGGCGGAAAGCTCGCCGGCAAGGATGGCGGCGCGGTCGCGGTGAAAGTGGCCAAGCCCGGCCACGACCTGCGCTTCGACATCCCTTGCATCGGACCGAGGACCATCGAGGTCTGCGCCGCCAACGGCATCCGCGTGCTCGCGGTGGAACCGGGCCGCACGCTGCTGCTCGACCAGCCCGAGATGGAGACGCTGGCCCGGGCCCGCAAGGTCACCGTCGCGACCACGGAGTGAGACGGGGCCTCCGCGAACGGCGCTCCCTCGTCACTTGAGCGAGGCAAGATACTCGACGAGGTCGCGGATCTCGAACGGCGTGAGCAGATCGGCCAAGCCTTCCGGCATCGCGCTCGGGCCGCGTTCGCGCTGGGCCACGTCGGCGCGGGCGACGCGGGAGATCGCCGGCGTCCCGGTGTCGTCCAGGACCTCGACCTCCAACGTGCTGCTGGATTCCCGCTTGAGCGTCCCGGCGAGGGTCCGTCCGTCGCGCAGGGTCAGGACCACGGTCTCGAATCCATCGGCCAGCTTGGCGCCCGGCTGGACGATGCTCTCCAGCAGGTAGGCGCGCGTCTGGCGCTTGCCGATGCCGTCGAGCTTCGGACCGACCGTACCGCCGTCCACGCCGACCCGATGGCAGCGCGAGCACTGGACGGTCTGGTTCCCGAAGAAGATGCCGCGTCCCCGCGACGCATCCCCGCCGACCAAGGTGTCGCGGAGCGCAGCGGACTTGGCCGCAGCAGCCGCTGCCGACGACGGCGCACGGGTCCTCGCCCGTGCGGCTTCCCGCACATCGAGCGCCAATTCCGGCGGGAGCCGGCCGGCCTCGAGCGAAGCCAGGAATCCGCGCGATGCCTCGTCGGCTTGGGTCCCGGGAAGTTTCGCCAACGCAGCCAGCGCGGCTTGGGCAAGTCCGATGTCGGACGCCTTACCGCCGACCAATCCGGCCAACAACCCCACCGAATCCTCGCCTTCGAGCCGGTCGAGATGCGGCA